>CAZBSL010000031.1:0-16444 GCA_964494265.1 uncultured Bacteroidales bacterium | reverse complement strand
GTAATAGATGCTATTCTGAAGGGAGTATTTAAGCTTGCTTCTATACTGTTCTCAACATCAGAATACCCGTAGGCCTTACTCCAAATCACATCTCCTCTTTGTGCGATGACAATTGATAATGCAGGAATATTGAGTAAATCCTTTAAAAACATTATTTTAGCATCAAAGGCATTGCATTTATTAGCCTCTTTCTTTTCATTCTGTGCATCACATCCTATGAAAGAAGTAATGAGCACAATCGCTAAAATAATTGATTTTGTTTTCATGATTTATTAATAATCTTTCAGTTTTAATGTTCTATATAAATTTATTCATATTTGAGTGATTCAATAGGCTTCATTTTTATAGCCTTTAGTATATTTGAACTTATCGTTAATAGCGTAATTACCACAACAAGAATTAAGGGTAGAATTAACAAGCAAAAATCCAAATCTATATGGTTAACAAAGCCTGTTAGCCAATCATTTAAAAAAGCATAACTTACCGGAATCCCTATTATAACTGAAATCACCAATAGTTTTATATACTCAGTAGATATTAATTTAATGATACTAAAAGGACTTGATCCAAGTATCCTTCTGATTCCAATTTCTTTTGTTCGTTGTATTAATGAATAGGAGGCCAAACTATAAAGACCTAAACAAGCAACGATGATTACGATTACAGAAAACATCAAGAAAATTGCTCCAAATTGATCTTCATCATTATACTGTTCATTATAATAGTTCTCTGCAAAAAAATACTCGAAGGGTGTATTTGGGAAGTAGTCTTTCCATAAATTATCAATTTCATTTATCAATTGCGAATAATTTCCTTGGTTAACTTTAATCGAATAAAACGATCGAACATTAGGGATTAGCCTAAAGATGTATGGTTCAAAGGATGATTTTAAGGATTCTTGATTATAGTCTTCAATAATACCGATTACATTATATATGGTTCCGCCGTACCATACGCGCTTGTTAATTATCTTTTGAACATCCTTATAACCAAGTAAATACATTCCTGATTCATTTAATAAAATGGCATTTTGATCTGTTCTGTATTGTTTGTTAAAAAATCGCCCAGCTACTAATTTTAACTGATAAACTTCAAGAAAATCGTGATCCACTACCATGATTCTAAATTCGTGAGAATCTTTTTTAGGTGTTCCTTCCAGACGAATACCACCAGCACTCCACAAAGGTTTTCTTCCTGGAATACTGACTGAGGCTGAAACGTCCTTAATTGATGCTTTTTGTAACAATTCATTTTTAAAAGCCTGAAACCGGTTTACATAGGTCGAATCTGAAGCCAAGGGACCTTTCAAAACCAGAACATTTTCATAATTAAAGTTTTTGTCCTGATTTTTCATAAATGAGATTTGTTTAAAGATTGTGAGTGTGGCTGTAATTAAAATAAGTGAAATTGTAAATTGAAAAATAACCAATGACTTCCTGAAAATGATTCCTTTGGAGGTATTCTTTATACTTCCTTTTAAGACACTTTTCGGTTGAAAGGATGAAAGTACTATGGCGGGGTATAGACAGACTAGTATTGTTCCAAGTAAATATATTAACATTACAATATACCAGAAGCGATTATTAAAGAGGTATGAGAAATTAACTTCCGTACCTGTTGACATTGAAAATTGAGGAATAAACAGCAATATTAAAATAGCTGCAACTCCTATTGAAATAAAATTTATGATCGATGATTCTAATAAAAATTGTTTAATTAGAGATGATCTTGTAGCACCAACAACTTTTTTTAATCCAACTTCTTTGGCGCGTTCAACTGAATGAGCCGTTGAAAGATTGACGTAATTAATCCAAACGATTAAAAGCAATAAGATAGCAACAATAAGTAAAAAGTAAGTGCTTTTAGCATTTCCATTCTGTTCAATTTCCGATGCTAAATTGGAATGTAAATGAATCTTTTGAATAGGCATAAATTCAAATGCAGGTTTTATTCCCGATTGAAGAGTTGCCACATCCCATTTTTGATCAACCAAGTCTGGTATTTTTTGTTCAAGTTCATCAATATTGGTTTTTGGATATAGTTTAATGTAATTCAAAAAGCCATTTTGATTCCAGGTATTATCTTCATTTATTTCACGATTATTTAGTATATTCCATGTAGGCCATGAAATTAGAAAATCGAATTTTAAATGTGTATTACTCGGTGGGTTTTTACAGACTGCCTCAACAATGTATTTTGAGTGCATGTTAATTTTTAAAGATTTTCCAATTGGGTCTTCATTTGGAAAGTATTTTTCAGCCATCCGCTCGGTAATCACCACATGATAGGGCTCAACGAGTACATGTTCTTTTTTTCCTTTAGTTATTCTATATGAAAATATATTGAAGAAATCGCTGGTTGTATAAAAAATGGATGTTTCCTTATAAATCCTATCATTGCTGCTGACCAATAAGCTTCGGACTTTTTTTATTCTGACATAATTTTCAATTTCAGGGAAGGTGTTTTTTAATGCTAAGCCCACAGATGCGCATCCAGCGGCCCATTTGGAAGACACACTACCGTTTTTATAATTAATCTGGTTAACACGATAAATCCGATCTGAATTTTTTATATTTCTATCAAAACTCATTTCGAAACAAACATATTGTAATATTAAAATACTGGCTGATAAACCAATGGATAAACCAAGGATATTAATGAATGATAATGTTTTATTTCTATATAAGGCGCTCCTAATCGTTTTATAAAAGTTAATACTTGAATTCATTTTACGGGTATTTCTTTGAGTGAAATTATTTTTCATACTCATTTCGTCCTCAATTTAATTCTGAAGGTTTTAATTTTGGGAAATCAAATATTTTTTTTCATTATTACAACACACAAAAGAAAATATAAACACAATAAGAACAATAATTGATTTTATTTTCATGATAATTTTATTCATTTTTTTGGGTTTAAATTAAAACATGCGTATTTATTAATTATCCATAGCCATTTTTAATGCTTTTTTAAGCGCTTTATTTTCTTTGGTTTCGATATGAGGAATAACACCTTTACCTTCCCAGTCGGAATGTGTAATTGGATTAATAGTCCTATGTATAGGAAGTAGGAGTCTGAAATATTCATTAACAATTGTTTCTTCTGATGCATGAGCCATCCCAGCTGTTCTTTCACCGATTATTGTCGCTCTTTTCAGATGTTTTAAAGCATATGTAAATGCTTCTGCAGCTGAACTCGTCTTTTTACTGGTTAGAATAAAAATTGGGATGTCAGAATCAAATTTAATTGGGGATAAGCCAGGTGAAGTATAATCTTCATTAATAATGTTATTTTCTCTATCATAGGTAATTGTAAGTAACGTAGAATCTTTAAATAATAAACTAGCCATATAATTGACCATCTCACATGTACCACCTACATTTTCTCTAAGATCTAGAACAACTGCATTACAATCAGTAACTTTTGAAAACTCCTTTGAAGCCACTGTGATAGCATCATCATCGCCTCGTAGCATATCAATTTTTAGATAACCAATATTGTTTTCTAAAATTTCAGTTTTAGCAAATCCATAATTGAGTTTTTTAACTTCTTCAGGATTTCTATGCTCGAAAAGCATTGAAGCTGGCATTCCAACATTGGTAACCTCCACAAATAGATGAAGATCATTTGAAAAATGCATCAAATCTTCATTTATCAGATCACTAAATCCACCTGCAGAAGATATTTTGTCGTACTTTCCATCCTGTAAATTTTGAAGCAATGAATCAGCAATACTTTTACCTTTCTCAGGATAAACATAGCTTGAATCTATAATTGAAGCAAGGTCATTAACTGTTTGTTTTATTAATGCTGTAGATGTAGATTGCGCTCTGTTTGCCATACCAATAATATTATCATCTGAAGCATTAAAAGCATTTTTTGGAGGTGTAATTTTTGAAAATGTATTAAATTCTATTTTGCCATCTATTGTGTCCTTTAGTTGAATTCTTACTATTACTGCATATCCTTTTGGCGAAGTTTTAGTTAGAAAAGTTATCTGCTTTTCAGTACCTTTAGTAATTCTAATTACATTATACGTTCCCCAACTTTTTTTCCAATCAGCTTTATCTTTTAATCTATATTCCAGTGACTCTTTATTTAAATAGGCAGAATCCCTGTATTTTTTAAGAAACTCTTCATACAATTTTGGGTCATCTGAGTTAAATGCTGTTATAAATTCTTTTGCACATTCTCCTGCTCTTGTTTTAGGGAATTCAATTGGACTTTCTGATTCAGTATTACTTCTTTTTTGTCCACATGAAACGGTAATAATTATAAGTGGAGGAATCATGATAAGCATTAAGAAATAAATCTGCCATTTTGGTTTTAATTTTTGTTTTCTATTTTCCATATTATTAGATATTTCATTATTATTTAAAGCTACTTCCAAGTCGGTACTTTTTTAATTTTGGTTTTAATTCTTTAATCTATTAAGCATTTCCTTTGCATTTGTATTTTCTGGATTAAGCTCTAGAGATTTATTATAATTTTTTATCGCTAACTCTTTTTGCCCGTTTTTCATATAAGCCTCCCCAAAACTGTCATATGCATTTGCTGATTCTGGAAAAACTTCAACATATAATTTAAAAATTGCTAAGGCTTCTTTTAATTTATTCTTATTCAAATAATAATATCCAAGGTTGTTCAACTGACTCTCTGAAAAATCATAATCTTTAGGATGAGTATCTTTCAATTTTTTATAATCATTAATTGCTGCTTCAATACTATTATTATCTATTATATATTTCATTTTAGTAGCTATCTCAATCTTTGGGAATTCATATTTATCTCCTTTTAAAATGTTAAGTAAAGCATCCCGAATTGGATATACTGGAGAATTTCTCCCCTTCCTCCCTTTGTTTACTAGAATAATTATGCAATTTTTATTGTTTAATTCTCTATAAAATAAAGCACTGAAGTTATTAAATCCTCCATCATGCCAAGCAATGTTTTCAGTACTGGTTTTTCTTAAAAGCCAACCAAAACCGTAGCCCCAAGTGGAGTCACTTAATATTCGTGATGACTCTCCATTATTTAATAAGCCAGGAGTGTAAGCCTCATTTAAAGTTGCCTGCGATATTAGTTGTTCGGTATAAAGCCCTTGATTCCATTTATACAAATCTTCCACAGTTGAATAAATACCTCCTGCTCCTGAAAGAAGTACATTATAATCACTTATTTCACCATATTGATCATAGCCAATTGCTTTCTTTATAATATCTCTTTCATCTCTATTATGAACATATGTGTTTTTCATATCAAGTGGAGAAAAGATATTCTTTTCCATAAATTTATAGAAAGGTTCTTCTGAGATTTTTTCTATAATCATAGCTAATAAAATATAACCACTATTAGAATAAGAATAGTCTTCTCCCGCCTTGAATTTATAAGAACCATCAGATACCAATGTATTGAATACATCTTGGTTTTTGAGATCATCAGTTAATCGAAATCCAGAGAGATTATTAAACCTATATAATCCTGAAGTGTGATTTAATAAATGCCGAATTGTTATTTTGTCTGATCCTGAAATTTCAGGAAAATACATCGCCAGTTTATCTTCATAAGAAAGTTTATCTTGTTCTTTCAAAATCATTATTGCCATTGAAGTGAATTGCTTAGATATAGATCCTATACAAGATCGAATATTAAGTTCAAGTGTTTCTTTAGTTTCTAAATTTGAATACCCAAAAGCATTTTTATAAATAACTTTTCCTTTTTCTGCGACTAATACTGAACCATAAAATAGATTATTGTCGTAACATAAATTTAGGAATTTATCAATCTGTTTTTCTTTAACACTTGTATTCTTATTACAGGAATAATGGAATAATGAAGATAAAACAAGAATTAATACTATTAGTTTTGTCAATACCTTTTTCATTTTTTTAAATTTTAAATCTATTTTTTCATTTTAATTTTTCAAGCATCTCTTTTGCATTTGTATTTTCAGGATTTAGCTCTAATGATTTTTTATAGTTTTTAATTGCCAAATCAGTTTGTTCATTTTGCAAATACACCTCAGCAAGCAAATCATATAATTTTGAGATTTTAGGAAATAATTCAACATTTAATTTTCTTAACTCAATAGCATAATTGATTTTTCCTATTTCCAAAAGTGAATTGCTGTGTTGATTTAATATGGCTGGATGAAATTTTTGATCATTATTATCTGAAATAAAAGATTTGATCTTATCTAAAGCAGAACTTGCGTTATTTGTTCTTATAATTTCCCATGTGGAGCCATGGAAGAATGTGAACCAATCTTTTTCATCATCTTCCAATAATATGTTTAACATTTTATATGCCAATGGTTCTATTTGATGTTCCCACATATTAGCCATTACAACTACTCCTAATTGCTTTTCAGGAATGAGTATTAGCTCCGTTCGAAATCCGGGATCTCCACCAGCATGAAATATTAGTGTCATAGTAGAATCAACTTCAGTAATATGCCAACTTAATCCTGCTGGATTGTCATTTTCCAATGTTAACATTTTCTTTAATGATGATTCTTTAAGGATCCTATTTTTATCAATAATCCCTTTATTTAGAATTGTAATAGCAAAGCGGCACATATCATCTATGTTTGACAAAAATGTTCCACTTGCTGAATGTCTTCTGGTATAAGGAAAGTATTTGTTTATTTTAAATTTTAAATCTTTATCTAAAATATGAGGGCAAGCAAGAAGATTCGTGTCTATATTATTTAGCAACATATTACTATGTTGCATGCCTATTGGCTTTATAATATTGTTATTAATATAATCTTCCAGAGATATTCCTGAAACTTCCGAAACTACACATCCAAGAATTTCATATCCAATATTGCTATAATTATAATTTTCTCCGGGAATTGAAACAAGTGTTTTTGCTTTTAATCCTTTCACATATCTTTTCAGTGCGTCATCATCATATTCGGGATTTTCCCAAGATGAATAAAATTCGTCTCCTTCTTCATCGGGCAATCCGGAAGTATGATTTAATAGTTGTTTAATAGTAATTTTTTTAAAGAGAGTATCAATAAGTTCGAAATAAGGAAGATAACTCGATACGGATTTGTTTAGATCCACTTTATTCTCTTCGCTTAATTGCATTATAGCCATACCAACAAATAATTTTGTGACAGAAGCTGTTGAAAATATTGTGTTTTTCGTTACTTTTTCTTTACTATCAATGCATTTAATTCCAAAGCCTTTAGTGTAAAATATTTCGCCATTTTTTATTAATCCAATAGATAAACCAGGTATATCATACCAATTCATATATTGAGATATGTGCTGTTTAATTGATTTTGTTTCGTCAATTTCAGTATTTTGAGCTATTAAATCTGAATTTGTTACAAAGGTTGTGGCGATTAAAATAGTTAAAAAGATTCTTGTTTTCATAACTACATTTTTTTGATTGGTGATTTTAATTCTTCAATTTATCCAGCAGTCTTTTTATTGTTACAATTATAGTTGATATATGAGCTAACCTTATTCAATAAGCTTCCAATCATGTGGGAAATCTATACCGTCAGAATTTGTAATACTACTCATATCCGAACCATCCGAATTCATAATTATCAAATTAGAATTCCCTCCCAAAATAGAAGAGCTGAATACAATCTTTGTTCCGTCTGGAGACCAAACAGGCATTGCATCATTTCCAAAATAGGTAATTAGTTTAATCAAATTGCTTCCTGATGAATCTATTATACTAATATCCTCATTACTATAACCGGACATAAAGGCAATTTTTAATCCATCCGGTGACCAACTGGGTTGCATATTATTACCACCTCCATCAGTAATTTGCTTTTGATTAGTGCCATCACTATTCATAATATAAATTTCATTCTCCCCCGTTCGAGATGAAGAAAAGGCAATTTTACTGCCATCCGGAGACCATTCCGGGAATAATTCATTTGAAGTATCATCGGTAATTCTTGTTTTATTTTCACCATTAATATCCATAATATAAATACTATTGATACCATCGATATCAGATGAATATAAGATTTTACTACCATCAGGAGACCAAACAGGTCCAAGGTCGTAAGCATTGTTATTTGTTAACCTAATAATGTTGTTTCCATTTATATCCATTGTATAAATTTCATAATTCCCATCACGAGTTGAACCAAATACAATTTTTTCTCCGTTAGGAGATATTACAGACATACCATCATAAAAATTATTGTTTGTAAGTCTGGTTTTACCATTTTCATCAATTAACAATATTTCAAAAAAAGGAATTCCACTACCTCCAACTTCTGACTCATATGCAATTTTCCCTTCGAAAGAAATGTTATCAATATTTAACTCATTTTCATCCTTTTCCTTTTTTGAACAAGACATTAGAGTTAAAAATAATATTAGACTTAAATAATGTACCTTAGTTTTCATTTTTATATGTTTTAATATTAATAATTAATACAACTATTGTTAATATATAATAAAAGAATAGCATCAATCCCTGGATATAAGTTTCGATTTTTTATCTTTTGGTTTTACTTCTTCAATTTCTCAATCATTTCTTTTGTGCATATTCTTCAGAGTCAGGAAACAATTCAATACTCATTTTCAATAGTTCTATCGTTCCTTATTCTTATTTTCATGTAATAAGCCAATACCAAAATAATTGAATTCCTCTTCGTAGAAATAATACTTACTCCCTTCTTTTTGAATTAATCTATATGTTTTTCTTTAGCGATTTCAATGCCCTCATTCCTAATTATTCTATAATTGATTCATTTATGTAAATTGAATTACCTCCTGTACTTTCTAATTGTCCAAAGACAATATCAATATCTTCATCTCCATCAATATCAGCTGTAGTTAATCCTTGCGATCTTGTATTTCCTAGTGCTTGTCCACTTTTTGTAAACTGAATACCACTATCATTTACAATTGGATCATTTTCATCGACACCTGAATCTTCAGAACAATTGATGAAAAAAAATAATATTAAAATTGTGCTAAAGCTGATATAAACTAATTTCTTTGTCTTCATTTTATTTATTCCTATAATTTTCAATAATTGAAGCATCCACCCAATGAGGCATCAGTCCATCCCAAGTAGATTTTAGAAACATGATAAAGCGACCATCTGGTGAAACATTAGCATACAATTCATGATATGCCCCGTTTAATTCTTCCATATTAACCGCTTCTCCCCAACTTCCATCATCCTTTTTAAAACTGATAAATAGATCAGAATATAGATTAGGCATTGTCCTGGAAAAAATCAGATAACTTTCGTCAGGAGCAATAAAAGGTGAGCTTTCAACTACATTTTCAGTATTAATAGTTGTTCCTAATTTCTCTGCAGTTGTATATTCACCGTTGACATATTCTGAAAAACAAACATCCCCTTCTCTTGCAAAATAAAGATTTTGGTTATCTGCGATGGAAGCTTGCCAATGGGCTCCATTTTGATTCACTTCGTTGCCTAATATTTGGGGAGACATCCATTCTCCATTACTTTTTTCTACAATGCAAACTTTCCCTGGCCCAGCTGCTCCAGAAAAATGTCCCCATAAAAAGACTAACTTAGTGCCATCCGATGATATAAATGGCGAGTCGCTTCCTTCTGTAAAACCGAAAGGTACACTTGCAGGCTGTGTCCAAATTCCATCTACTAATTTCATATATTGAATATTCCTATGTTCTGTACTCATCAAGCTCCAATATACTTCAGTTCCATCTGGTGAGAAAATGGGAGGTGCATGCAACTCCTGAGTAAATACGTTGGGTGCAAAGCGTTGCACCGATGTTGAAGGAAATGGAAGATTAAAATAGGCTCCATTTAAAGCGTTTGGATTCGTATTCTCATCAGGATTTTCTTCTGAATCACTTTTCTTACAAGACATACTGAGTAAAATAATTAAAAATGAGAATAGAAATACATGTTTACTTCTTAGGGTTTTCATTAGCTAAGTTTTTAGGTTAATATTTATCTATGAATTTTTAATTATTGGTATTATTTATTTGATTTATATAAACTGAATTGCCTCCAGTACCTTCTAATTGTTATTAGTAAAATATTTTTTATCATCGAAATCAAATTTTATTTCTGTTTCATATATCAATCAATATACCAATAATTCTAATATGTTGTTATTCTGAGGTATATAAGAATCTATCACAATTATTGCAAAAATAAATGTTCATTATTCGACACCCTATGACGGATTCTGAACAAATTACTATATTTGTTGTCAAATACATTAAGAAGAAATGGAAAGATAATTCGTGTTGAGTTGCACTTAATGAATTATAATCATCCAAAGAAACAATTTTATCTGATAATCTTTCAGCTTTAAGTTCAAGAGCATTCGTTTGACCTACACTATTATTATTAAATAGAAATAATAACACATTTAGTACGCAAATCGTTTTTAATAAATTTTTTAAGGATGTCATTTAATAATTTAAAATGATTTTTAATCCACAATAATCATCTTTTTTGTATCAGTAAAAGTCTCTGAAATCATTTGATAGTAATATATTCCAGAACAAACATTTCTATTTAATTCATTCCTTGCATTCCAAATTATATGATTGGATCCCGTAGGTAAATTATTTTTAACTATGTTTTTAATATTATTCCCATCTTTATCGTAAATTTTCAATATTATGTTTGAAGGCTTTGATAGCGAAAATTCAATTTTTGTACTTCGTTTAAATGGGTTTGGGTAATTGTTGTTTAATTTATTAAGCGAGCCTTCATCTTTTTTTTCTATCCCAACAATTGAAGATTCATTAAAATAAATTGAATTGCCTCCTGTTCCTTCTAATTGTCCAAAAACAATATCAACATCTTCATCTCCATCAATATCATCATATACCAAACTAAGAACTTGTTGATTTCCAAAAATCTGCCCTAAAGAAGTAAATGAACCTGAACCATTATTTAACCAAAATTTATTACCGTTTGGATAATTAGTGGTTACTACATCAAAATCACCATCAGAATCAGCATCAAAAACTCCACAGCGGAGTGCACTTTCATTAATCGTAGGCCCTGACACAAAACTTTCTCCATTATTTTGGTTTAACCAAACTGTAGTACCACCGCTATTAGAAATAATTAAGTCATTATTCCCGTCTTTATCAAAGTCAATACAATCTGTAGCATCACCTCCAGAACCTAATCTACAACCATTATCAATGAAGTTTCCGCTTCCATCATTCATCAATACTTTATTAGGTAATTCTCTCATATTAATAAAGATATCTGGGATATTGTCGCCATTGAAATCTGCAAATTCAAAGCCTTTAGCATTATCCCCTCCAATGTCTGCATTAACCATTGAAAAATTAGCCGAACCGTCATTCAGCCATAGTCTGTTTGGTGCTGAGTAATAATAAATCAGGAAATCATTATCGCCATCATTATCAACATCAGCAACATAAATAAATTGAGGAGAACCGCTTGCCGTTCCTAAATTTTGCTCATTTTCAGTGAAATTTCCTGAACCATTGTTAATATATAATTTAACCGGACTTGCATGACAAATGAATAATGCATCAGGAAATGAATCATTATTAAAATCTGCAAGAGCAACATCATGTGCTTCTTGTGTATTAAATATTTGATCGCTTAATGTAAAAGTCCCATCTCCATTGTTTAACCAAAGTGGACATGTTCCAACATAATTAGAAAAAAGAATATCTAAATCATTATCCATATCAACATCAGCGATAGATGATCCTTGTGATCTTGTATTTCCCAGAGTTTGAGAACTTTTTGTGAATAAAATGTCACTTTCAGTTATAATCGGGTCATCAGGTATCGGGTCAGGAGTTGCTCCTTTGGAACAACTGATAATATTTAGGAATAAAAAAACGATACTGATTAACATACAAAGAGATTTATTTTTCATAATTTATAGTTATTTTATTGGTTTTTATTCTTTAATATATTTAACGTTTCCTTGGCATTCTCATTATCAGGATTTAACTCAAGGGACTTTTTATAATTTTTAATCGCTAATTCCCTCTGTCCATTTTTCATTAAAGCTTCAGCATAACTATCATATACATTAGATGATTCAGGATAGTACCTGATATTAGATTTAAATAAATAAAGAGCGGCTTCTTGCTCATTCATATTCAAAAAGAAATAAGCAACAGAATTTAATAGATTCTCGCCATATTCATTAAGTTCAATTGATTTTGAAAGAGTTTCATTTGCTTTTTGAACTTCGCCACTTAAATAATATAGCACTGTTAATTGTGCTAATTCTATGGAGTTTGAAAATAAATAATCCAATTCCAATTTCATTATTTCTTGAATATAAGGTTGTTGGTCATTATTCAAAAAATAATAACACAATTCAAGAACTTCTTGTCCTTTTAATTCAGTTGATTCATTTAAATTTTCACGAATATTATCAAAGACACTATTTAAAGACTCCTTATCTCCATTTACCAGTGTTCGCCCAAGAATTGCTACACCGGATTTTAATGGAAGATTATAATCTCTACCGTAAAGTATTGCAGCAACATCATTAATGATTTCTTGGGTATTGGCAACTTCCAGTGTATTTCCTGATCGCCCCCTATAATTCTGGAAAACAATGATACAATTTCCACTGCCAAATCGTCTATAATTACTTTTAAAACCATTAATGCTACCTGCACCTCCGGTTACAATAATTCCATCTCCCTCTTTCCCCCAATTCTCGGTTCTAATATCCCATCCATAACCACAAAATTGCATATTAGGATACTTATTTGGTGTAAGGATTTTAGTTAGGCTTTCGTCAGTAATAAACAGGTTATCTGTTAAAGCTTTATCAAATTTGAATAGGTCTTCTACGGTTGAGTATATATCACCGGCACCTTTAACTACAGACATATCAAGGTAGGTAGCATTCTCATTATCATCGAAAAGAAATTTATGATAATAGCCTTGTGCTCGATTTTTTACTACGGTAATATTATCATCTATTCCTGAATTATTCATTCCTACAGGATCAAAGATTCTTTTCTTCATGAGCTCTTTATAAGAATGACCACTTACTTTCTCTAATATATTGGCAAGAATCACATAGTTCAAATTAGAATACCTGAATTGACTTCCGGGTTTAAAAAGCAACTCTTTATCTTTTAAATAATTCACAAAATCATCAAAAAAATGTGGCTTGCGTTCTAACACATCAAAGTTTGGTATATCTGGGAAATCAAGAATTCCTGATGAATGGGAAAGTAACTGGTGTATAGTAATTTGTTTCCCGATTTCTTGAGGAAATTCTGATAAATAATCAGAAATTTTGCTATCTAATGTTATATTCCCATTTTCCACTTCTTGCATCACAAGAACTGCAGTAATCTCTTTGGTTATCGAAGCAATTCTGAATTTTGTATCTAAGGTATTTTCTGTTTCCAATTCGAAGTTAGAATACCCATATGCTTTTTTAAAAATTACCTGCCCTTTTTCAGCAACTAGTATGGCCCCATTAAAATTTCTGAATGTGTTATAATTATCCATTAATTGATGAAGACCTGTAGCTTTCGTCTCAACTTTTTGTTGGCATGATGAATAAAAGAATACTATCAATATAATTGCTAACAGATTAATAAAATTCCTTATTTTTTTCATATACATTATTTTTCATTTGGTTTTAATTCGCCTATTATTTAATTTCTTCCAGTGCTCTTATTGCAGTTGCATACTTAGGATCAATTTCCAAGGCTTTCTTATAATTGAAAATGGCCAGCTCTTTATTGCCATTTTCCAGATATGCTTCACCAAGACTGTCATAAACGTCAACAGATTCAGGATATGCTATGACATTAGCCTTAAAAATTGCAATTGCCATCAGTTTATTGTCTTGATTAAGATAATCATAACCGAGTTGGTTTATTGCTGACTGGTTCATTACTTTAATATCAATTGCTTTTATTAAACTTGAGATAACCATTTCTTCGGCTTCTTCAGTTTTGTCATCAATGAATAGTTTTTCAGCTCTTTCCAAATTACTGTTACATTCGCTATAATTTGAAATTAAGTTATTTTTTTTTGTAGTATAGTAATTCTCTGCAGCAGTTTTTGCATTTTCAATTGCGATTTCAAGAGCTTTACCTGCTGAAACTTCAATATCCGGTTTTACGCCTACTCCTTCCCAGTTTGTGCCGGTTATGGGATTAATGGCACGCCCATAAGGGATAGATATTCTTAAATCTTCGAATACAACCCATGTGCTTGCCGGATTTGCTCCACCGGCAGTTGCTTCACCAATAATTGTCGCTCGATTAAGAGCCTGTAAATCGTACGCAAATTCTTCAGCTCCGGAGAATGTTTTATTACTTGTTAATACAAATAATGGAGTATCTATCATCTTCTTCCCCTGGATATCCTGTTGTGTCCAAAATTCATCAGTACGATCTCTGTTTCTCCAATAAATACTATTGATATGTGTGGGGTTTTCAAAGAAGTAGCTAAATAAATATGCCATATACATAGGATCACCACCGCGACTGTTATTTCTGAGGTCAAAGATAATCGCATATGTATTTGAAAGGAATTTTAGTGCTGATGAGAGAACTTCAACAGCCTCCTCAGAATACATAACAGATTCTATATTCATGTACCCAATATTTCCATCCAGAATTTCAACCTTATTCAATCCGAAGTTGTCCTTCTCCCTATCAATTCGACCGATAAGCCTCTTTAGATTTCGGTCTTCTTTTGCTTGTTTGTCAGGGTTTGGCCCAACATACATAAATAAATGCTTGTCGTTACTAATTGATCGCAATTCATTAGTTATAGAATTCACAAAATCACTTGGATCAGTAATATTTTTGAACGCACCTTCCTTACGTCTTGATTTAAGGTGATTTTCCATTTGTGAACCTATTTCAGGGATAGCATAGAATTTGCTAAGCAACTCACCGGCTCTCTCAATAGATTCTTTTTTATCTGATCTTGTCAGAATATTTGTTTTCTTCTGTGCCTGAACTATAAAGCTGGAAAATATTATGATAATGAAACTGATATAATAGGTTCTGTTTTTCATAATTATTACTTTTTAAGTAATAAGACTTAATTTATTGTGTTTGGTTACAGTTAGCAAATAAATCAAGCTGATTATTTTTCCAAATTTATATCTATTAATTTTTTCATGTGAATCACTTTCTAAAATGATGGGCTCTAATTTATTAATGAACCAAAAAGCTATCCTAAATGTATTTTTTAAAATCCGTATCCAGAATAATGTTTTTTTCTTTTTCAATGTCCTAAATAGCCAAGTCTTTCCATCATTATAATACTTCCATTCTTCTGAAATACTTTTTAATTTTATCAAGTTCTTCCTTAGATGTCTTATGATTTTCAAGTGCTTGCATCACAAGACTTGAAGTTGATCCGCTAAAAAGATTATGCATTAATTTATCAAGCATAAGTTTTTGAGTATCATCTTGCTGAATTACTGAATTATAAACGTGCATTCGCCCTTTTTTCGATCGCGTAAGCAGGCCTTTTTCAGCCATTATCTGCATTAGTATTAAAGTTGTAGTATATTCGACATCTTTTTTGCTTTCGACACTTAACTCTTCATTTACTTATTTAACCGTTACCGGGCCTTTTTCCCAAATTACTTTTAAAATCTTCAGCTCAGATTCGGGTGGTTTTAATATAGTTTTGTTCATAAAAAACTTTTATCTACGAAATAATTCGTAATTTACTAATTTAATACGAAGGCTTTCGTATTTTATTGTATAAAAATCAAAATGCCTGAAAATTCTAATTAAATAAATTTGCTTTCATACAGTTTATCTGCTATTTACATAAAACAATTTTTAAAATAAATTGAAAGATTTCTGTATTTTTATTCTACTTCAATTTTAAGGGGTAACATAATTTTATGCTTCTACCAATTAATTTATTTATATTATTGAAATCATTTGAGTCTAAGATGTCAATATAAATACAACGGCTTTTATTAAATCTTTTTGCATTTTTGTATTCGTCTTTAATATTTTCAGGTAAATCACTTTCTAAAATGATGGGCTCAAATTTATCACTGAACCAAAAAGCTATCCTAAATGTCCCTTTTCCAATTTTATATCCAATTCTTGGTCTGTTTTTATTAAGTCCTTCTTGTTGTATTAACTCTTTTATCGCCTCAAAAATCAATTTGAATTGGTTGTCATATTTTGATTCTAATTCCAATATTTTTCTTTCCAATTCTTTATGGGTCGATAGTATTTTTCTAAGTTTCACGAATGCTCTGACTATTAACACACTTGTTTCAATTGCAGTCAGAGTATTTAAAACATTTGTTACCTTGCGTATTTATTCTATTTCTCTGCTTGTTAAGTCTCTTGCTGAATGATGAATTGTTAAAATATCAATTTGATTATCTTCCACTATTTTGTATATAATTCTGTAATTTCCTTTGTAATATCCCCCAAAAATAAGACAGTTTAGAAGTAGACAAATTATATTAATT
>CAZBSL010000030.1:18045-19507 GCA_964494265.1 uncultured Bacteroidales bacterium | reverse complement strand
TTTCTGTAAATTCTAATTGTATCGGCAGCTTCAATTGAGGTAAAATATTTTCCATATAATTCAAAAGGAGAAAAATAATCGCTGCTTGAGGTAATAAAATACGCATCCATTGCTTTTTGCATGCCGCCTCTGTATTTATTTATCCATGCATATTTATGAATCCTTTCAAGATTATTGAATGCAAACAACTTCATTTCTAATGGACGGGCAACATAATAGTCGAGGTTGGCAGCCGGGAACCAGCGATAAGATACAATTGCAGCATCAGAATTCATTAATTTGTTTTCGATGTCGTTATCTCGAATTTTTTCAAACTTTTCGCCTAATTGTTTCCAACCATATAAATCTAATGAAAAATCATTCTCACCTAATTTATTCGGTTCTGTATTTTTATCTGAAAATATTAAACCAAAATTAATTTGCCCGATTCCTAGAATTATTACAAGAATTAAGACCAAAATCGAAAGTTTTATCGGGAAAGGGAAAAGGGGAATTTGCTTTTTCCTGGAATAAAAATTACTTAGAAAAACAGAGGCTATTATTATCAAATTTGAATATGCAGGACCTGTCCAGTGAGGTAATGTGCTTCTGAATAATGAAAAAATTAAAAAAATTAAAATCAGAGGCAAAGCTGAGAATAATAAAAATTCAAAATAATAATTCTTTGTTGTAATTTTCTTTCTGAAAAAAGCTATCAGAGCAAGAATAATTAAAACAAAGTTTACGGGATTATTATAAAGAAACTGCCCAAATAATTCGGTTAGGAAATAATCGAGCCTAAGGCCTGAGTTGGAAACATTAACTCTTCCGCCCTGATATGTAAAACTAATGAAATCATTTTGATAATTCCACCAAACAATTGGTATTAAAAATACAAAAGAAATTATTATTGATAAATAAAATTCTTTTGTCCTAAACCATTTTCTATTATAAATTATTATGAACAAAAACGCTCCCGCCCATAAAAAAACTGAAGTATACTTTGAAATTATCCCCAAACCGCAAACCAAGCCTGCAAACAATAAATTTTTTCGGCTTATTGTTGATAGCTTTCTATCGGGTAGTGAAGAAATGAAAAAATATATTCCAAGCAGCCAGAAGAAATTTTGTGGTGTGTCGGGAAGAATGAAAACTCCACAAATTACAAATGCATAAATCGAGGATGTATATAAAATTGCTGCATAAAGACCTGCCGTTGAATCTTTAATTTTTTTTGCAATTATAAAAACTAAATAGGTGTCAATTGTACCGAAAACAATTGATCCCAAACGAATGAAAAACTCATCCTGAAAAAGCAAGTCAAGTGAGAACATTTGAATCAGAAAACCTACCATTGGAGGGTGATCGAAATGACTTAAATCGGGGTAAAGTGCATAAGTCCAATAATAAACCTCATCATTTCCAAATTCAATAATTGCTGCAAGAACTCCTCTGACAATTGTTGAAACTACGATTAGCCAAA
>CAZBSL010000030.1:0-17945 GCA_964494265.1 uncultured Bacteroidales bacterium | reverse complement strand
TCAATAATTGCTGCAAGAACTCCTCTGACAATTGTTGAAACTACGATTAGCCAAAACAGAACTCTGTTGATTTTCTTATTGCGTTGATACATGTAAATCTTAAAAATTTTGAAGTTGTTTTACAAGCATGTATTGAAAAAAACTTATTTCATACCGATACTAATAATATATTCCTCTGCTGTCATAATTGGTAGATCCGACTCTTTGAAATCTTTCGCATTTCTTGTTATAATGATTGAACATTCTTCTTTTAAGGCACAAAAATATTGCAACGAATCTTCAAAATCCTTGAATTTTGAATTTAATCCCTTTTCAATAATTTTTTCATCAACGGAAGCTATTCGAGATAATATCTTAAATTTTCTTAACTTTTCTTTTGCCTTTTCCGCTCCCTCATACTTTGTTAAAAAATAATTTACGGTTGCAAAAGATAATGCAGAAACAACAAAATCAAACTTTCCTTTATCGGCTAAACTCGCCAATTTCGCACTTGGTTCATAAAAAGGAATACGTTCACCCAATAAATCCAAAATAATATTTGTGTCAAGAAATAATTTTGTTTTCATGTATGCTTCTCAATCAAATGGTTTTTATAATCTGACTTATAATCTAAATCATCAGGAATGTTTACACCTGTTTTCATGCTTTTAATAAATGGAGTAATTTTAATTTCATTCGCTTCATCTTCAGGCCTTGATTGATCAATTAGTGTCCTAAGAAAAGATTCAATTATTCTCGACAAACTTTTCTCTTGCGAAGACGCATAAATTTTAGCTTGATTTATGACTTCGCTATTTAATTTTAATGTCAACTTCAAATCCATAATTCATTAAATTTTATACGTACAAAATTACAAAACTAATCCGTATGATAAAATCCTTTTTTTGAAATAATTCTTTTTCTTCTTCTCTTTCTAAAATAAAAAATATTAATAATGATAAAAAGAATTATAGTTAATGAAATGACTCGCAACACCCATGTTTTAGTCCAATTAATTTCTGCTTTCAAATAGTTATAAGGTTTCTTCCCATCATAACGAAAAACAGGGTTCAGATAAAATGTACTTTTATCGGCGAAAATAATTTCAGCTCGAATATAGCTGTCTTCTTTTTTTATGGTGTAAAATGCTTTTTTTGTATTATTAGATACCTTCATTAATTCTGCATTTTGTCCTATAAATCGAAAACTCACGGCTGTTGAATCAACACTAACAAAAAGTGTATCATCAACAACTTGAACTGTAGTCAATCGCGGAATGTGCTTGGTTTTCTCAATTTTTTGAAGAAAAGTTTCCCCTTTAGCCATTGTCAAATCGGCTCCAAAAGCTTTTCCGTTTTTAAGCGATTCAATAATATCATTGCGATTTGATGTTTTGGCATTAATAAAAGTGCAAATTCTTCCTAATTCGGTTGAATCATCAAGATTGTGTCCATCGTCGTCGGCAAGTATAAAAGCCGGATGCCCCGACGAAAGTGCTGCATCCCAATGCTCAATTGAAAAACGTGCTTCGTTCAAGGCTTCTAACAAATCATAATTTGAAAGATATTTCATATCATCGGGACTAAAACCTCCCCTCAGGTCGGGATGAGCGATGGCAACAATTTCATTTTCGTCGCGAAGCAAATTAATAATATGTTGTTTTTGACTAAGATTTTGGCCAAAAGGATAATCTGTCCACATAACTCTATCCGAACCAATACAAACCTGATGATTTTTATTTATTCCATATCCATGTTCGTAGGTTGGAATGTAATTTGGTTTATGATCGTTATATTTATTTATTTTTTGATAATCTGATATTATGATTACATCATAATCAAGTTTTGCATATTTTTCAAAAATTGCTTCGCTCGAATTATTTCTTCCGTCGGTTATTCCTGCCCATGCCTGCGATTGTATCTGGAAATTTCCTTTCTGCCACCGGTTTGAATCTATATTTTCATACGGATTGAATATTAATTTTCCCGAAAATTTCTCGGGTTTAGAGAAATTATAGACCGGACAAAATATGTATTCAAAAAATACTATTAATAGGATTATAAGTATGAAATAAAGAAATATTTTTCCGAGAAATTTTAATATATATTTCATCAATCTAATTTTAAATTCAAGCTTACAAAATTAAACAAATAAATAAGTGTATCCGGTTTAAATATTTCTAAGTTGTAGAAATCGAATAATTCCTCATAATTACAAATAAACCTCTATTAATAATCTAAGCATTTAAATTATAACAACTTGAGATCAAAAAATCAGAAACCGTTTAACGGGATTAAAACTGTTGGAATCAAAAGTAAAAAGCCAAGAATCATTAAAATTATCATCAACGGAAAAATCCATTTCACCCATTTTTCGTAAGGAATTTTTGCTACTCCAAGTACTGCAATTAAAACACCTGAAGTTGGAGTAATCATATTTGTAAAACCATCACCAAATTGGAAAGCCATAACGGTTGCTTGTCTCGAGATCCCGATCAAATCGGAAAAAGGAGCCATAATCGGCATAGTAAGTGCAGCTTTCGCCGAGCCTGAAGGAATTACAATATTTATAATAGTTTGAATAACATACATAATTCCTACCGAAGCTACTTGCCCAAGGTTATTCATCGATTGCGACAAACCATGAAGAATTGTATCGATAACTTTTCCGTCTTCTAAAATAACGATGATTCCTCCGGCCAAACCTACAATTACAGCGGCCGATAAAATATCTTTTACTCCTTCGAGAAATAAATTTGTGATCTTGTTTGGATTATAATTCATTGCAATTCCCGACATAAGTCCCATTGCAAAAAACAAAGTGGCAATCTTCATTATATACCAACTATAACCCATAACTCCGACAATGAGGAAATAAATTGTATATAATAATAAAGTCAGCACAAAAAAATGAACAGATTTTCGAAGTGTGAAAACCCCGGAGATTGCAAAAAGTACTGCAGAAAATGGAATTGCAGGTAGAGAAGTGCTTGAGTTTCCTATTTTTAAATCAGTAATAGGGTAAATAAAAGAAAAAATAATTAAAACGATTAAAATAAATGCATAAGTAATCCAACCACTTATAGGTGTCTTGTAAACAATAGTTTCAACATCCTGATTTTCTTTTTTTCGCCAATATTCATCTTCTTTATAAACTATTGAAGATTTGGGATCTTTTTTAACTTTTCGAGCATATCTTAAGATGTAAAAAATTCCAATAAAATTGATTACAACCCAACATAACAAGCGGTATTCAATCCCCGAAAACAAGGGTAGTTCGGCAATTCCCTGAGCAATACCTATAGTAAAAGGATTAAGAATTGCACCCGCAAACCCAAGGCCGGCTGCAACAAAAACAAGGCAAACTCCGGTTATTGAATCATAACCCATTGAAATTGCAAGTGGAACGAGAATTATAATAAAAGCAATGGTTTCTTCGCTCATCCCGAATATTGCCCCAAATGCACTAAACATAAGCATAATCAACACCATAACAATATTATCGACACCGAGTTTTTTAAAGAAATTATTCCTTTCGAGTTTTTTTGTAAACTTCAGAAAAGAAAAAATACCAACATCAATTGCCCGACTGTTATTCATTATCCAAAACGCTCCACCAATCATTAAAATAAAAACTATTATTCCGGCTTGTTTAACAAAACCTTTAAACAGGGCTGCAAAAACCTGCCAAGTTTGTGCTTCGTTTTCAACATATTTAAAAACTAATTCGGTTTCTTCAACACCGTCCTGCATTTTTGAAACTTCAACATATTTTCCGCCCGGAATAAACCAGGTCATAACAGCTGATAAAATAATTATGTAAAATATTATTACATAAGTGTGGGGGATTTTTTTGGTTTTTAACATAAATTGTATTTTTTATTAATTGACGAAAATAATAAATTTTAGAATTATGAAATTTGTTAATTTTGAATAGAAAAAATTTAATCTATGTTTTTTATATTCGGTTTCGGGCATCAAACTAATAACACAATCCAACTTAAAGAATTTCAGCATTGCTACCGCTGCAATAATAATGTGCAATGGATTCTGAACAAGCAAACGGCTTGGTTTTCTTTATTTTTTATACCAATTATTCCTTATAAAACAAGCTACGAATTATTTTGTCCGATTTGCAGAAATACAATTGTTTTAAGCAAAAAGGAATACGAAGAAAAAAGATTATTTTAAGCATTATAAAAACTAAATTGCTATATTGTTTATTTGGAAAAGAAGCATTTAAACCTTATTAAATTTATTGCAATCAAAGTGTTGGTTTATAACAAATCTAATTATTTTTCATTGTAACAATATAACAATTTTAATGTAATGACTTACGTCTGTGTCTGAATTCTTAACATTAGAACTTCTCATCATATTTAGTCCAGAGAAAATCACCAAGTTTCCATGCTTTTTTTACAACTTTATCGCCTTGTTCAATTGAGTAGCCTGTTAGAAATTCAATTGCTTTTTTGGGTTTTTTATTAAAGATTTCCAGGGCTTTTTTATCAATTTCTTTTTGCTCGTCGAAAAATTTCTTTTGCATAGGATCCCAAACGGCATCAATATCCTTTCTCATGTCTCCCCAACGTTGCACGCCAAGTGTTCCCAAACGGTTGAAAGCCCACCAGGCCGATTCAGTTGTGTATCCTATAGTACGGCCCGGAGTTTTATATGATGTTGGTAAATCGCTAACACTACAATAAACAGGAATATAGATCGAGGTTGCAACATTGTCCATTGCAATCCATGCAACGCCCCCAATTTCATCAGGTAACCAATCACGACATTGAATTATTGTAGCATACATTGTGTACCATCGGGCAATTGGTCGTTCACCACGCCAACCCCAGCCACCGTTAATCTTCATAAGTTTATTTTCATCATAAGGCATTTGTGGATTTGCCAAAGGTGAAATTTTCATTTTTCCATCCTCGTCGGCAACAGTTAAATCTTTTATCATATTAAATGGTGTACCCTCATAATAATCCTGAAAAATTGCAACAATTTTTTCCATAGTAACTAA
Organism: uncultured Bacteroidales bacterium; assembly: GCA_964494265.1. GTDB lineage: Bacteria > Bacteroidota > Bacteroidia > Bacteroidales > JAEINX01 > JAEINX01. The sequence goes on along the minus strand of CAZBSL010000030.1, from coordinate 12,941 downwards.
TTTCTCCGGTTTAACTGAAAACGGATAATTCTCGGCATTCGGGTCTAATTTCAATGAATGTGCAACAAGATCAAGAACCCTCCATTCGCGTCTTCTGCTTGCGAGCGAGGTTCGACTATGAGGAGCGTAAGCATAACAAAATCTGAATTCTCCGTCTTCAGGTTTCCACCAACCGCTATCTTTAGCTACCTTGAAAATGTTTTCAGAAGCCATAAAATAATCAGGATCATTTAGGTTGATTTCTTTGATAGTACTTGCGTTGGCATTTACCGAAAGATGATCGTCAGGAACCCGTTGTGCAGCCCAAATTGAGCCTCTATTTCCTTTTCCCAAACCTACAATTTCAAAATGCCATACTTCATTTTTATCAGAAATTGTAAGACATTCACCAACATCAATATAACCGTATTGTTTTGTTAATTCGCCTGCCATTTTTATTGCATCTCTTGCGTTTGTATTTCGTTCGACCATAAGTTGAACAAGAGCCTGACAATCGATCAGTCCGTTATCTGATTGCAAAATTTCTCTTCCTCCAAAAGTGGATTCCCCAACACCCAGTTGATGGTCATTAATACACGGATACGCAGAATTAATAAAACCATAAGTATGATCGACTTGTGGTATTTCACCAACAAAATCATGCTGATAGATTGGCATTGCAAAAGTATCGCAAACCACTCTTTTCACCATTTTTGCCATATCGCCTTTCTTATGATCTTTTGCGGGAATAATATTTATCCATGATCGCGTTCTATGGCTATCGCAAGTGTGAGAAGTTATTACAGAACCATCCGAAGTAGCTTTCTTCCCGACTGTAATAGAAGTACATCCATCAGGATAGTTGTCCTCCCAATCGCTTTTATCTTGCGAAAAAGTGAAATTAACTATTGTTAAACTTAACATTAAAATCAAAATTGCTTTGATATTTTGAGCATTTGTTTTCATTATATTTATTTTTATTAATATTTTTCTGGCTTTCCCTGCAAATATACAAAGTCTGCATAATTATCCTTTACATTCATTTATTAAGTTATTAAATTACTCTAAAGTCATTTATATTTTGTTTTAAAAAATTAAATATGAAATAAGAATGTTTTAGGAAAAGCTTTTCATTAAATTTGTAAAATATATTAATATTTGCAATATGAGTGAATTGATCAAGCATGAATGTGGGATTGCATTAATACGATTATTAAAGCCGTTAGGTTATTATCTTACCAAATATGGAACATCGTTTTACGGCTTAAACAAACTTCACCTTTTGATGCAAAAACAACAAAATAGGGGTCAGGATGGAGCTGGAATTGCAAATATTAAATTCGATTTAAATCCCGGAAACAGGTATATTAACAGAATTCGATCAAATTCCCAAACACCTATATTTGATGTTTTCAAACAAGCTTTTCAAAAAATCAGAAAACTTCAAAAGGAACATCCCGACAGATTATTGGATACTGATTGGTTGAAACAAAATATTGAATTTACTGGAGAATTATTTTTAGGACATCTGCGATATGGCACTTTTGGGTCAAATCGTATCGAAAATCTTCATCCTGTTGTTAGAAACAACAATTGGATGACAAAAAATTTAGTGCTTGCCGGAAATTTTAATATGACTAATGTTGATGAGCTTTTTCAAAAACTTATTGAATTAGGCCAATATCCTGTTGAAACATCGGATACAATTACGATACTTGAAAAAATAGGACATTTTCTTGATGAGGAAAACGAAATTTTATATCGAAAATTTAAAGAATCCGGAATTAATAAAAAAGAAATTTCACAAAATATTGCTGACCAAATTGAGTTACAAAATGTTTTAAAAAATTCTTCTGATAATTGGGATGGGGGTTATGTTATTGCAGGCCTTTTGGGGCACGGTGATTCATTTGTTTTAAGAGATCCTGCCGGAATTCGTCCTGCATTTTATTACAAAGATGATGAGGTTGTGGTGGCTGCATCCGAACGACCTGTAATTCAGACAGCATTTAATGTAAGTGCAGAAAAAGTTCATGAAATAAAACCCGGGTACGCATTGATTATCAAGAAAAATGGAAAAGTCGATGAACTTCTCTATAAAAATCCGATTGAAAAGAAATCGTGTTCATTTGAAAGAATTTATTTTTCGCGAGGAACGGATAAAGATATTTATAAAGAACGAAAAAAGCTTGGAAGCCTGCTTGCTCCTGCGATCCTAAAAGCTATTGATTACGATCTTACTAACACGGTTTTTTCATATATTCCAAATACTGCTTCTGTTGCTTTTCGTGGTTTGATAGAAGAATTAGAAACCTTTTGTAATAAAGTAAAAAAAGATAAAATATTGAATTTAGGTGCAAAAGCAACTAATGAAGAAATTGAGAAAATATTAAAACTTAAGCCACGGATTGAGAAAGTGGCAGTTAAAGATCTCAAAATGCGAACTTTTATTACTGAGGATAATCAAAGAGATGACCTTGTTGCTCATGTCTATGATATTACTTATGGAACTGTAAAAAAGGGAGTTGATAATCTTGTAATAATTGATGATTCAATTGTTCGCGGTACAACTCTTAAAAAAAGTATCTTAAGAATAATAGATCGACTTGGGCCAAAACGAATAATTGTAGGCTCGTCTGCACCACAAATCCGTTACCCCGACTGTTATGGAATTGATATGGCTAAATTGAATGATTTTATTGCATTTAAAGCTGTCATTGAACTTCTTAATGAAACAAATCAAAAAAATCTTATTAACGAAATTTATAAAAAGTCAAAAAAACAAGAGAAACTCCCTAAAGAAGAAATTTGCAATCACGTAAAAGAAATTTATAAAGCTTTTTCTCCTGAAAGAATATCTGAGAAAATTTCAGAACTATTAACTTCAAAAGATATTAAAGCTGAAGTAAAAATAATTTATCAAACAATTGAAGATTTACACGAAGCATGCCCAAACCACACAGGCGACTGGTATTTCACCGGTAATTACCCAACACCGGGTGGCAATAAAGTTGTTAATAAATCTTTTATAAATTATTGTGAGGGAAAGAACGAAAGGGCTTATTAGAAATCGACTTTTAATTTTTTAAACTCTTTATTAATTTTCTTCGACAACTCTAAAAATTCATCTTTACTCAATTTTAATTTGGGTTTACTGAAGTCAATATCATTGTTTCCCAAAAGAGGAATTAAATGAATGTGAGCATGGGGAACATCAAGGCCATAAACCACAAGGCCGATTCTAATACATTTTACGCTTTTCTCAATTGCCTTTGATAGCTGTTTTGCAAACAAAAACAATTCCTTGTAAAGTTCGTCATTAAGATCAAAAATATAATCAGTTTCTTCTTTTGGAATGACAAGAGCATGTCCCATTGAAAGAGGATTAATATCTAAAAATGCTAGAAATTTTTCATTTTCTGCAATTTTATAGCAAGGTAATTCTCCTTTCACAATTTTAGAAAATATACTTGGCATGATTTCTAAGTTTTTACTATTATATTTATCTTGATATTTCTATGATTTCAAATTGAATTTTACCAACAGGCACTTCAATTTCAACTTTATCACCAACTTTCTTTCCTAACAACCCTTTTGAGATAGGCGAATTAACCGAGATTTTCCCTGATCTTATTTCCGCTTCATTTTCAGGCACAAGTTTATAAGACATTAATGCACCATTTTTAAGATTTTTAATTTTAACAGTCGAAAGAATTAAAATCTTTGAGTTGTCAAGTTTTGATTCGTCAATTATTCTTGCGGTTCTAACAGTTTCCTGAAGTTTTGAGATTTTAAGCTCAAGCAAACCCTGTGCATTTTTTGCAGCATCATATTCAGCGTTTTCTGATAAATCGCCTTTATCTCTGGCTTCTGCAATTTGTTGGGAAATTGAAGGTCTTTCAATATTCATTAAATGATTTAATTCATCGTTCAATTTTTTAAATCCTTCTTCTGAAAAATACTTTATTTCAGACATTGTTATAGTTTTTAGTTTGATAATAAATGACAAAAAGACCCTCGCTAAAGGGTCCTTATGAAAATTGTATTTTATTTAAATTATTCTAATTAAAGAATAACGTAATATTTGATTAATTGTGTGCTTTATATTAAATTTTTTAGGTTAATTAAATCTGTTTCTGAAAAATAAAAATTAATTTTCTTAAAAACTTATCATTGCACCGATTGAATGAATTCCTGTGTAAGGGTCAGTAGCCCTGAAAGAGTAGTCAACAGAAAACAGAGAGCCTTTTTCCTTATTTAATGGTACTTGTATGGAGAATCCAGCACTTGGCCCTGTAAACCATGTTGTTCTGTTTTTCTTTTCCGTGATACCTTCTTCATAAGTATATCCGGCTCTCAATAACAAATACTCCTTCAAAGAATATTCACAACCAAAAATGAATTGATCTTTAGAAAATGCGTTTGATGCAAAATTACCTGCAACGGTAAAACGCTGGTTTTCTCCCCAAAGAAAATCATAAGCAGCACCAATATTTAATTGTGTTGGGAGTTCAAAATCTTCAGAGCGTTGTTCAACAGTAAATTTATTATGATCATCACCGGGAATAATTGCTCTAAACGACATACCATCTCCGTTAAAACTTAGAGTTGGCCCTACATTTTTTAAAGTAATACCGAATTTAATATTTTCTCGCTCTCCTGTCAAATATTGAATACCTGCATCAATTGCAACTCCTTGTGCACTAATATCAGATATTGATTCGGATATTATTTTTAAATTAATACCTGCATAAATACTATTAGAAAAAGCTTTTGAATAGGCAATATTAATATTCATAAAATTCGGATTATATGTACCTATACCTCCTTCGGGTAAACCAACTTTGGTAATTTCAATATCACCCATATTTAATGAAACAATTGCAACAGCTAAAACTCCGCTTTCTCCAAGACGTTGCGAAAAACCAAACGAACTAATTTTTATATCAGAATTTTGCAGCCATTGTGTACTGGAAAATACTAATTCCGTTTTTTTTGTAAAGGCAAGGCCCGCAACATTAGAATAAATTGATTCCAGTCCACGGCTATTCGAGATATTCACACCACCCCATCCGGCACTTCGAGCCCAAGGATTTATTAATAACTCGTATGCACCGGCTTGTCCTGATCTGTCCTTGTTTCCAGCAAATAAATTGTTAACAGGAATTACTAACAATCCTATCAATATTATTGTAAGCAAGTATTTATAAATATTTTTCATACTTTTTGTTTTTATTGTTTTTGAATTCAATTTTACCATATTATTTATTAGAAAGCATTTAAATCGACAGGACGTAATGACCCAAACCATTTAACAATTCTTTCACCGGCTGCCGCCTTAACATGTATTAGATAAATACCCCCTGCAATTGGAATTCCAGCAAAATTCTTTAAGTTCCAATCTATATATGTTGCAGGTTCATCCTTTGTAAATTGCCTGATTAGAGTCCCATTCAGACTATATATTGTAACTGTACAAGTTTTTGGAAGATTAACAATTTTTACTCGATTATCAATTTGGTTGATTTCATAGCTTGAATATCCATAATATGGATTAGGAACAACGTTGATCAGATCAAGGTCGGATTTTGCTTTTTCTAAATTAGTGTATGAGGCAGAAATACCATCTGTTGAGAATGTGTATTCCGGATAACGATCATTTGCTCCTAATTCTGATTTTATTGGTTTTGAATAATACCTTTGATATGGTTTTTCAACCCTAATTTTTATAGTAACTTCATTATCTAACCAGTTTTCAGTAGGAATTGAAAGAGGAAGACCAACATACATAGCTCCTGAATAAAGTGCCGGAGGAAAAACATTAAAAATATTTGGATCACTAAAAGCAGAATCTATTGCATATCTCAACATTGATCCGGCATCATATACCGGAAAGTCGTATGAAAAAAGATTTGCGCCTGCCCCAAATTTACGATAAGATGTTCCAAATACATAAACATAGTGCATTCCACCAAATAATATTTGTGGATCGGGATATGAATAATACCTTGCTGTAGGATTCCAAATCATGTCTCTACCGTTTTCTGCAACGAGCCATGAATTTTCTCCGAACATCATATTGAGTCTTTCACCTGTCTCTAAATTAATTGCATAACCAGGGAACCATCCCATTCCCGTTTCATTTATATAATTAGGATCACCAGAATTTATACTTGAACCGCTACCTTCTTCAGCAGGATTTCCATCTTGATCGACAGATTGTGCAGCTCTAATTCTGAACCTTTTAGCCCTTCCCTCAGACAATATCGAATCTGCACTCATCTCAATTACAGGACATCTTGTCCATAAAGCTTTCTCAGGTGTAATAACAATATTAACACTTGCTAAGTCACTCATCTTACTTCCTTCTTTCGACCGTCTTGTATAAGCAGGAGATGCATCTCCCTGTCCACCGGTTTTTTCGTAAAAAGAAGATAATATATAAGGAGCCCATGTTCCAACCCCAATTTTTTCATAAATTTCTTTCGGGTCATAGGGTTTGTTGGAACTCATATTCCAGTCATTAAATGCTGCATTTGCCTCATCTAAATAACTACCTGATCGTATCCAGTTTGATGAACTGCCGGGAATATTATTGTCTTCAACACCACCAAGCCATCTGCTTGAACTATCTGCATAATTAACAGAAGAAACAATTAATCCGTTATTAGCAGTATGCTCTCCATCATCTAAAGTATCACCCGGGAACAACACTTGATGAATATTTATCGATAATCCAATGTCAAGCAAGAGTTGCTCATAGTTAACTGAAATTGTTGTATCGGAGTCATAAACGTGATTATTATCAGTATTTATTAATTTCCATTTAGCACGGAAAATATTTGTACTGTCATTATTCGTTGAATCTACATCATGAGGGGTTAAGCCATCATAAAACTTCAAAGCATAATTCGCTTTTTGTACATTTAAGGGGTCAACAACTTTTATATCAAGTGGTCCGTGAGAAAATTCATAAACCGGATTTTCTATAATCGGCACATTGCTGGAATCACCAAAATAGATAGTATCCTTTTCCCCGCTTTCAAGTTTATTAACTACATAACCATATGGTTCTTTTTCCATTAATAAATCAATAGATGATTTTTTCATCTCAAGTTCCATGCCTCCATTTCCCTGGCCTTGTAATCTTGTTATTTCCGGTCCTTGACCATATTCAGAATTAAAAATAACACCATTAACCGGAATATGTGGTATTGCCGTATATGTTTTAATGTTTTTTCTACCTGCAAGATATGACTTTTTTTGTCCGTCCAAATCTGCCGGATTACTCTGAATATAAGGTTTAAAATTATTATAGGCATAGGCAATTGCTGTATAATAATACTGCTTATGATTAACAAGGTTTCTATCTTCTTCGCCAAATAGGTCTTCAGTTATTTTGAAGGAGTGCACAATTCCGTCATCTCCCCCATCACACTCAAGAACCGGAACATTAGCACCATTAAGATTATCATCTTTATAATAGTTAACTAATTTCCCAATACCATTTGTTATATCATACTGTGCAATAAGTCGGACTAAATCAGGATTATGAATATTTTCAAGGGTTACCTCAGCATCTCTCAACTGATATATTTGGTAGCCTTCAAATCTATATAATGAATCGTATCTCAAATTCTTAGGAACAGTATCATAATTGGCTTTACTAATTAAAATATCCCATTCAGAATATTCTTCTTTATAATTATTTGAACCCTTTGCATTACTTATGTAAACAATAACTTCTTTGTCTAATTCAAGAAAACTTAAATCAGGTGCACTCGGACCATCAATAACTTTAAAGCAAACTTCGAATAAGGCCTGACATTTATCATCAACGATTCTAAGAAGTTCTACTGAAGCCCAAGCACCACCAGAGGTTGCCCTTGCCCAGGGAATACCAACCGTAATATAGTTAAGAGCACCCGGTTCAAGAGTAAAAGGACCTGCTGATTGCATAAATCGTCTATCTCCATATGGATTGGGTATCGATTCCTCAGTCCAGTATTTTGGATTAACGTTCCATCCACCGTTTGGTGGTTGACCACCTGTTCCCCAGTTGCATAAGTCGGAATTTCCCGGAAACATAAAATCACACTCCGGCCCATCACTATCAAGTCCGTGTGCATCTCCTCCATATAACATTTTTGTATTATCCTTCCATATTCCTCTTAAAAAATTATAATACTCAGGAGCGTAGCGAGGGTCTCTGCATGCTGCAGGACCTTCAGAATTATTATGATACACAAATCGACGCATTCCAAAACGTTCGTCGTCAACAATTCCATTACCAAAATTAACTCCATTTATTGCACAGGCATCAATAGGATCACTCACAATTGAACAGTCATTCGGGTCAAATTTCGGATTATCCTTATCATCAGGATCCATATACGGGCCTTGAAAAAAGTCAACACCAATAGCAGGAGGTTGTGAGCCATAAGCTTCAGGCTGTCCACTACCATCAATTGCTTTCCCATTATAACAATAACCTAATCCTCTTTTAACATCACAACCTACATAATCGTCCTTTGCATAGCCGAGGTCGGTATCAACCCATTGGCTAAAATAAGTCTCCGTTAAAGTATAAGTTGAACGATTAATAATTTCATAACTATAGAATGTCATATTATTGATTTCATCATTAGTAGAAAAGCCAAATGCCTGTCCCCTTATTTCCAAACCAATAGCAGCACCATCGGTTTCCGTATGAGCATTTCCTTTATCGTTGAAAACCCACCAGAGATTTTTATCACCTTTTATTACCTGGTCAGATAAAATGCCTCCGGTTACAATACCTTCTTCATCTTCTCTTGTGGGTGTTGGTATAAAATTTGGGTCATCTTTATAATTTTCCGGACATAAAACATTTTCAATATCATAATAAGGATAATCACCATTTTCAGGCACGTAATCATTATCGCTATCAACATCTTTGAATGGTGCAAGATAATAACTTTGGTGTTTTTCAGTATCACCATGAGCTGGCCATTCGAGAATTGAATTAGGTATTTCATAATTGGGGTAAGCACTTTTATCGTCCCACCATGCCAAAAAGTCATCAATTTCTTGTCGAGTTGTGATAAAGAATTTATCGTATTTTGCACATGTTACATCATCAACAGCAGCGGTTCCATCAATAGTTAAGGGCCCCGGCCAATAATCATTTCCATTTCCCCGATAGCGTTGTGCAGCTAATTTCAACTGATCATTAACATCGAGTCCGCCAATCCAGAGTGATGCAGAAAACATAGAAGTTTTAATTGTGTTTGCAGGAATAAAATACCTTGCAACATCAACTAAGTCCCACCACATATCTCCTCCTGTATTTATTCTACATCTGATATTATTTATGTCTAAAAATTTAAAAGCCGAACCGGCGGAACAACCTGCAGCAGTTTCCTTTAGATTATTTTCTGTAGGTTTTCCGGATTTTTCGCCTATATACTTGTCTGCATAAATACCATTTGTTATCAGAATAAAAAATACTGAACCAAAAATTATTCTAATTATATTTTTCATAGTTAATTAATTTTGTTTTTTAAAATTCAAATTATTGATTTATTTCAATTAGAAATTAAATATAACACCAAGACGTATTCTTCTTGGTAAACTATAATTTCCCGGATTATTAATTCTTATTGAATATAAATCCCTAAAAGATTGTGCATCGTAATGCTGATTGATTTCTGTTTGATATTGTGCAGCAGCTAAATATCCATCATCATCAGGATTTCCTGTTGCACGGTAAACACCCATAATATTTTTGGAATCTAAAACATTTAATACTTGAAGATAAACATTTAAGCTACCAAATTTAGCATTTTCTCCTTCTTCTTTATTAAATTTAATATAAAAATCTTTATCAACCTTGAGATCCATTCTGAATTGCCAAGGTAATCTGGATCCGTTTATTGATCCTTGTAATTGGTGTCCACCTGATCCAAGACTGACAATTCTACTGGATTTGCTATAAGGTGTACCACTACCTCCGTTAAATGTTAAATTAAACCCGGTGTTTTTCAGTATTTGAATAGTTTTATATTTATCGGTTCCTTTTATTTTCTTTTTAATTGTTGGGCCATTATATTTTTTTCCATCAGCATAACGATAATCTATTAAAAGATTAATCGCATGACGTCTGTCCCAATTTAAAGGATTAAGAGTTCGTAAGTTGGGTTGTCCCGAAGTAACAAGTGCCTGTGATGTTTCGTTTGAAGAACCTGTTCCATCAGCAAATTGAAGAGTGTAAGAAGCTCTGACTCTTGCATTATTTGTTCTTCTTAAATCGTAAGAAACCGTCATTCCTTTAACTGTACCAAAGTCTATATTAATATAAGTATAATAATCCCTTGGAAAGGCACCACTAAATCTATAATATTGAATCATATCTCTCATTTCTTTATAGAAGGTAGAGAATGAAAGGGATGAAGAATTGGTAAGTTTTTGTTGGAATCCTAATTCATAGTCTATTGTTTTTGTGGGTTTCAAATTAGGGTTACTAATTGCAGCCGTACTGGTTTCAAAGAAATAATAATCGGCAGGGTCCATTCTTAGCCAAGCTGTGGGTCTTTGTGTTAAAACATCATAATGAGCAAAAAATAATGCTTCATCAGAAATTGGAAAAGAAAATGAAAGGCGAGGCATCACACTAATTTGTGGCTCGTAATCTTTAAATGATTCTATTGTGACATGTTCAAGAGTTGGGTCAATTACAAGAGGTTTTACACCAGATGGATCAATAATTAGTGGGTCTTGTACCTCTGTTCCATCGGCAGTGTACCATTTATTTCCCTCGCGATATCCTACTATCCTTGTGGGGTGAACAATGTCATCAACATAGGCAGTAAAGTTATTTCCAATATTATCGGGTATTCCACCATCAGGGATAAGGCTTTCGGGCACTTGTTCGACAGTTTTAGCAGGAAATAATAAAAACGGATCACTTAAGACCATTTGATTAGCATCAAAGCGGTCAATACGAACACCAACATTAAAAATTAAATCCTTAAAAGCAAATTTATCCTGAATATAGCCTGCCATATAAATAGGCCTGAAGGCATCAATTTCACGTGTATGAACTTCTTTGCCACCAATGTTTATGGTTTTATTAAAGAAATCATCAAGACTTGGATTATTAGTTAATTTTTTACCTGTATAATCATATCCATAATATCCTACGTAAGAATTACCATCATTTAATAATTCATCAGGGCTAAACATATCTATGGAGAAGATATCCTCATCAAGACTTATGGTTTTTCTGTTTCCATCTTTGTCGTAATAATTAATTGAATATGTATCAAAGTCATAAGAGTCAATGTTAATGAAATCGGTGCCGTCAGTCGGAAGTCCTAATTTTTGTCTTAAATTGTAGTCAAATGTTCTTTGTGAATTTTCATCGTATTTTCGATAATAATAAATGGTATCCTGAAATACTCCATCACGATAAACAAGTTGCGGGTCAAATCTATCAAGCTGCTCAATATGGAAGTTTGTTAACCCTCGCATCAGTCCCCATAAATTAGTAGGAGCATATCCATATCCACGGTCAATTCTTTGTTCGTAAGAAAGTCCGAATTGTAATTCATGTTTTCCAATATCGGCAGAAAATTTTGCATTAATACCAATTTGCGCATAATCACCAACATTGTAACCATTATATTTTCCGCCTATATTAGCAAACAAACCATATACTGATTCGGGATTCTGGCCATTTAACAAACCGCCTCCAAGTTGTACTTGATCACTATTCATCCAGTTACCATCGCCTCCGGCAAAATAATTACCCCATTTATTAGGATATAAGTCATAATATAACTGGGTATAATTTGCAACTTCTGAATTATAATCATATTTAGAAAAAACATAGGCTGTATCGAAAAATCCATTCTGTAACCATACATTAGTAAAGGCTTGTCCATTTATTGTGTCAACACCAATATCATATGATCTTATGGTATGAGTGTCAAATTTTCCAAGATAACCATATTTAAAAAGATTATCTTTATGTTTTGGGTCTTGTGTAAGATCATGAGTTTTACTATAATCAGCCTGAATAGAGTAATAAATGTTTTTGATTAATGAGTTACTTTCATTGTCGGAAGGAAAACGTTGGGTAAATTTACCATAAGCTCTCCAGGTACTTGAAATCACCTGTGGATTGTTTTCATAATTAAATAATGAACCATAATAGCTATATGCACGGCGATTACTGTAATTCATTGAACCTCCAAAGGTCAATGTAGTTGTTTCCGTTGTCCTAACATTTAAATTTCCTGAAATACTGAAAGTTGTGTTTTCTGTATTTTGCGTTGATTTTACATGATCCAAATCGTTCATTTTAACAAATTCTGCATTTGGATAAACACCATAACCTGTTCCGGAAACTCTTTGAGGGGTTTCTTTAAGGCTTGCAAGAACATCATCTTTTACTTTATAAATACCGTTAGCTGTTGGCCGTCCGTCTTCATTGTAATTTACATCACCTGCAATAAAATATCCTAATAATGCAGTTCCGTTTTTATCTTTACCTTTTATTATTGGGCCCTGCATATTAAAACCGAGGCGGTTATAACCGAAAGCATCAAGAAATTGTGAGGTTTGCAATTCAAAACCTGCACCAAAAGTACGTGATGGGCCTCTTGTTGTAACACTTATAATACCCCCGGTTGCATCACCATATTGAGCAGGTAAGCCGCTTAATATAACATCAACCTGTTCAATTGCAGATGCTGGTAGGCTTGATGAACCACGTACCCTGACTCCATCTATGTACATTATTGTACCACTTGCCCGGGCACCCCTGACACTACCACGTTCACCATCGGAGGAAAATACTCCACCAACGGTTGAGGCAACGGCATTGGCCGATCTGTTTGGCATTTTTGAGATTTCTTCTTTCGTAATAGTTGCACCACTTGATGTCTGATCTTTATTGATCAGTGGTACGACATACTCAA
>CAZBSL010000029.1:5077-19864 GCA_964494265.1 uncultured Bacteroidales bacterium | reverse complement strand
ATATGCTATGAATGAAAAATACCGAAAAATGCCCTTTTATATTGAGTTTTTATTGGGTTAATACGTTTTTTACAATAATTAATGTGTGTTTCTTTCCGGCTGATGTTTAATTTATTACGATTGTTCCGGTCTTTGGTATCTCGAATATCCCTTCATTATTCCCCTTGTTGATAGGGAGATAAATGATAGAATTTCATCACGTTCGGCAGTCGCCGGTACCTCGGCTTCAATTATTGAAACTGCTTGAGATACATTATAGCCTCTTAAATAAATTATTCTGTAAATTTCTTGAATTCCATTAATTTTCTCGCTCGAAAAACCCCTTCTTCTTAAACCTATCGAATTAATTCCTACATATGATAATGGTTCGCGAGCTCCTTTGGTAAAAGGCGGTACATCTTTTCGAGCCATTCCACCTCCCGAAATCATGGCATGCACTCCTATATTTACAAACTGATGAACCGCAGCCAAACCACCTATAATTGCCCAGTCATCAATTCTCACATGTCCGGCAAGAGTAGCTGCATTAGCAAGGATGCAATTATTTCCAATTATACAATCATGGGCAACATGTACATATGCCATTAAAAGGCAATTGTTTCCGATTATTGTTTCGTAATTTGCTTTTGTCCCGCGATTGATAGTAACAAATTCACGGATAATTACATTATTACCAATTTTAACTAATGTGTCTTCACCTCTATATTTTAAATCTTGAGGAACTGCCGAAATTACGGCTCCTGGAAAAATTTTACAATTTTTACCGATTCTGGAGCCTTCCATAATCGTAACATGAGAGCCTATCCAAGTTCCTTCATCAATTTCTACATTTCTTTCAATATTTACAAAAGGTTCTATTACAACATTGTTTGCGACTTTTGCCTGCGGATTTACGTATGCTAATGGTTGATTCATTTATTTTTTTTAAAATTTGCTAACACAAAAAGTTAACAAGGATTAAACATTTATTTTTTAACAATTTGTGCCATCATTTCGGCTTCCATCGCAATATTTTCCCCTACCGAAGCTACTCCTCTCATGTGACAGATACCCCTTCTTATAGGAGAAATTAATTTCAAATCAAATATTATTGTATCTCCCGGAACAACTTTTTGCCGAAATCTTACATTATTGATTTTCAAAAATAGTGTAAGATAATTATCAGGGTTTGGGACATTGCTTAATAATAATATCCCACCGGTTTGAGCCATAGCTTCAATCTGAAGTACGCCCGGCATTATAGGTTCATCAGGAAAATGTCCAACGAAATAATTTTCGTTCATGCTTACGTTTTTCAATCCAACTACATAGTCTTCACCCATTTCCAAAATCTTATCAATCAAAAGAAATGGTGGCCGATGCGGAAGGATTTTCATTATTTGATTGATATCATATAAAGGCGCTTTGTTTAAATCAAATTGACGAACTTTAGTCATTTTATTTTTTTTATTATTGTTATTATTATATTGCTTTTTAATAAGTTTTGCGAACTCAACATTTGAATAATGTCCGGGTTTTTTAGCATAAATTTTCCCCTTAATAGGTTTACCGACCAAAGTCAGATCGCCAATTACGTCCAACAATTTATGCCTCGCCGGTTCATTTTCAAAATGAAGTTCGAGGTTATTTAAAATTCCTCCTTCGCAAATCTTTACTTTTGGTTTTTGAAACAAGTCAGCCAGACGATCTAATTCCTTTTGAGAAACTTTTCTATTTACGAAAACAATCGCATTATTCAAATCTCCACCTTTAATCAAATTATTATTAAGAAGATATTCAAGCTCATGCAAAAATACAAAAGTACGGCATTTTGCTATTTCCTTTTCAAATTCATCTAAGCAATTTAAGTATGCGTTTTGTTTCTTTAAAATATCTGATCCGTAATCAATATCTATTTCAAGGCTATAAGAATTATGTGGGATAGCAACTAACTCTATATCATTCTTTTCATCATAATAACGGATTTCAGAATCAATATGAATAAATTCTCTTTCGGCATCTTGTTCAACGACAACAGCCTTTTTTAAGGCTTCAACAAAATGCCTTGAACTGCCATCCATTATTGGAGTTTCTATTTGATTTATTTCTATAATTATATTATCAATTCCAAAACTTGAAACGGCGGCCAAAACATGCTCAACAGTATAAATAAGTATGTTGTTTTCTCCAATTGTTGTTCCCCTTGAAGTGTCAACTACATTTTCAACAATTGCTTCTATTGCCGGTTTTCCATCAATGTCGATTCTATAAAAAATAATTCCTGAATTTATATCAGCAGGTTTGAAAGTCAATGTACCGTATTCTCCAGTATGCAGGCCCGAACCGGAGATTGAAACTTCGTTTTTTATTGTTTTCTGTTTTTCTATCATAGAATTGATTACAAAAATAATATATTTATAAAAACATGGACAAAATTAAAAAAATTGCTTTGATATGCTCTGTAAAAAAAAGTCAGGAATAAAATTATTTATTCTCCAGTTTTTCAATCCTCTCCACAATATTTCCAAGATTCCTGAAATGAATATATGAGTGCATATATTTTTTGACCTCAAAAGCCGGCGAACCCTGAACGATGCTTCCCTTTTTCAAAATATTTTTTGACAAACCTGATTGAGCTGCAATTTTCACTTCATCAGCGATAATTAAATGCCCGATAATTCCAACCTGTCCTCCGATCATGCAATTCTTTCCTATTTTTGTCGAACCTGAAACACCGGTTTGTGAAGCAATTACAGTGTTTTCACCAATTTCAACATTATGAGCGATCTGAATCAAATTATCCAACTTAACTCCTTTTCTGATAATTGTTGAACCCAGAGTTGCACGGTCGATAGTTGTATTTGAACCAATTTCAACATTGTCTTCAATAATAACATTCCCGATTTGAGCTATCTTTTTGTAATTATTATCACTTTGAGGAGCAAATCCAAAACCATCGCTACCAATCACAACACCGGCGTGAATTGTACAATTTTTTCCAATTACACATTCCGAATAAATTTTTACTCCTGCAAACAGAGTCGTATGCTCACCGACTTTGACATTATCACCAATATAGGTTTGCGGATAAATTTTTGCATTATCACCAATTATCACATTTTCTCCAATAGAAACAAAATCTCCAATATAAGCATCTATTCCAATTTTTGCAGAATCAGCAATGGAAGCCATTTTTGAGATTCCGGTTTTATTTAATTTTATTTGATTATAAAACTCAAGTAACTGAGCAAATGCCGTATATGGATCATCAACTTTAATTAAAGTTGTGTTAATCGGTTTTTCGGGCTTAAAAGTTTTGGCAACAATAACTGCTGATGCCAGTGTTGAATAAATAAATTTCTTATATTTTGGATTTGCCAGAAAACTTAATGATCCTTCTTCCCCCTCTTCGATTTTCGACAGTTTATTCAATTTTACATCTTGGTTTCCTTCCACCTCGCCTTTCAATAATTCAGCAATCTTTTGAGCCGTAAATTCCATGTTTCCCGATTAAATTATTTCTGCAATTTTCAAAAAGCAAATTTAATTGTTTTTGGATAGCAAATAAAATATTTTGTTACAGGCTTTGATAATACCGAGATATTTAGTTGATCGGAGGCTTCGGCAATGTCACAAATTTTCCCATCCTTATAAAGAATTTTAATCTTCCCACCATGAGGATCATAGGCATAGTTTGATGTAATATCCGAAAATACAAAATATTCAATTTCATCATCTTTGATATTAAATTTCTTAGCAGTTTGAATTCTAATTTTATGCAAATATTCTTCCGAAAATTTCTCGTTTTGCAATTCAATTTTGAACAAACGACGATAGACAAGGCTTTTGCTCAATTCCGATAAAATTATATCAGGATGATTACACCATACTTTTAATGATGTAAAAACATCGTAGTCATCAAGTTGAGAAAATTTATCTAGCAGAGTCTTATCATTTAAAAAATCGTTTTTTGTAAAATTATTTTTGAGGAATAATTTAAAAACCGGAGTTGCAAAAAGATTTTCACCGTTTTCGCTAAGAATTTTTGCTCTTTTTAAAACTTTCATCAACATATATTCAGCAGCAAGAACGGTTTTATGCAAATAAACCTGCCAAAACATCAGTCGCCGTGCAATTATGAATTTTTCAATCGAATAGATCCCTTTCACCTCAACAACAAGCTCATCATCATCAACATCAAGCATTTTTATTATGCGATCAGTACTAACAATTCCTTCGTAAACCCCTGTAAAATAACTATCTCTTTTCAGGTAATCAAGCCTGTCAACATCAAGTTGACTTGAAATCAGTTGATGAAGAAACTTTTTCTTGTAAGTATTATTAAAAATTTCGATGGCAAGGCTTAATTTTCCATAAAAAATTTCATTAAGCCTATCCATAAAAATTTCGGAAAGATCTTCGTGGCTCGTTTCAAAAATAATTGATTTTTCGAGAGTGTGAGAATAAGGCCCATGGCCAATATCGTGGAGAAGAATTGCGATGGTGGCAGCTTCGGCTTCATTATCCGTTATTTCTTTTCCTTTCATTCGCAGAACATTTATTGCCTGAGTCATCAAATACATTGCCCCAATTGCATGATGAAACCTTGTGTGCAAAGCTCCCGGATAAACTAAATGAGTTAAAGCAGTTTGCTTTATCCTTCTTAATCTCTGAAAATATGGATGTTCAATTATCTCAAAAACAATATTATCAGGAATTGTAATAAATCCGTAAACAGGATCATTAAATATTTTTCTTTGGGGAGTCAGATTAGGATTATTAGCTTTTCTTTCGTCGGTTTCTAAATACATTTCAAACAATTTTAATATAAAATTCTCGTTTTAATTGACAAATAAATCAAAGATTAGAAAAAGCATTTTAGTTTTTATTATTGTTAAATAATTGTCAAAAAACTATATTTCAATAATACGATTTTTTCTAAATATGGTTTTTCTTTTTAATAATTAACTGTTTTAAAATATAAAAATAATAAATGGACAATATACAAATTTTATGGGCTGATGATGAAATTGATTTACTAAAACCTCATATAATTTTTCTAGAGCAAAAAGGATATTCGGTTCAGACAGCAACAAGTGGTGACGAAGCTCTTGAATTTTTAATATCAAAAACCTTCGACATAATTTTTTTAGATGAAAACATGCCGGGCCTTTCAGGTATCGAAACACTTATAAAAATAAAAGATAACCATCCAAATATTCCGGTTATTATGATAACAAAAAGCGAGGAAGAGTCTATCATGGAGGAGGCTATCGGGTCAAAGATTTCCGATTATTTGATCAAACCTGTTAACCCTAACCAAATTCTGCTTTGTTTGAAAAAAAATCTTGAAAACAAAAAACTTGTTAGTGAAAAGACCACTCATGCTTATCAACAAGAATTTAGGAATATTGGGATGGAAATTGGAAATCATCTTAATTATAAAGAATGGGTTGATATTTATAAGAAAATTATAAAATGGGAAATTGAGCTTGAACTATCGAACGATGAGGGAATTAGAGAAATTCTTAAAATGCAAAAAGACGAAGCTAATCAGGTTTTTTCCAAATTTATTGAAAAAAGGTATATTGATTGGTTGAATTTAACAAGCGGCGAACGTCCGGTTTTATCTCATACTTTGGTCAGAGAAAAGATTCTTCCACATGTTACTGATAATACAACAACATTTGTAATTCTGATTGATAATCTAAGATATGATCAATGGAAAGTTATTCAACCCATTATCGAAGAATATTTTCATGTTGAGTCCGATGAAATATTTTTCAGCATTCTCCCCACCACAACCCAATATTCACGAAATGCAATTTTTTCAGGTTTAATGCCTACTGAAATTGAAAAAAAATATCCGAAATATTGGAAATATGAGCAAGAAGAAGGAACAAAAAACCAATATGAAAATGAATTATTGACTGAGCAGTTGAAACGCTTTGGCAAAGATATTAAACATTCTTACACAAAAATTCTTACTCTTTCGGTTGGAAAGCGTTTGCTTGAAAACATTCACAACCTCATGCAAAATCAGTTGAACTTTATTGTTTATAATTTTGTTGATATGCTTTCTCATGCAAGAACCGAAATGGAAATAATTCGTGAACTTGCCGATGATGATCCTGCCTATCGTTCTCTAACTCTCTCATGGTTTGAGCATTCATCCTTATTGGAAATTATTAAATTCATAGCCTCAAAAAAAGCTAAGCTTATAATTACATCTGACCACGGCTCAATCAGGGTGAATAATCCCGTTAGAATTGTCGGAGATAAAAACACTAACACCAACCTAAGATATAAATGCGGTAGAAACCTCAATTTCAACAAAAAAGATGCCTTCGAGGTTCGTGATCCAAAGAAAGCCTATCTTCCTCAAACTAATGTTAGCACATCTTTCGTATTTTGTAAAAAAAATGATTTTTTCGCCTATCCGAATAATTTTAATTATTATTCAAATTATTACAAAAACACTTTTCAACATGGGGGCGTTTCGATGGAGGAACTTATGATTCCGATAATTTCCTTGAAGGCAAAATAAATTCTTATATTTGATTTTTGGTGAGGAATAGAATTAACAAGCTAATGAATCATCGATATAAAATATTTTGTCATGGAAAAATCATTTGTTTGTAAATCTTTGGATGACTTAGGTCAAATTGCAAACCTAATTCTCGAAAATTTTTCACAATATCGTGTTTTTGCTTTCTATGGTAAAATGGGTGTCGGAAAAACTACATTAATAAAATATATTTGTAAAAAATTAGATGTTGAAGATAATGTAGTAAGCCCCTCTTTTTCTATCATAAACGAATATAAAACTATATCCGATGAGAGTGTGTTTCATTTTGATTTCTACAGAATAAAAAACCTTGTCGAAGCATTTGATATCGGCTATGAGGATTATTTTTACGGTGATTCATTTTGCTTTATTGAATGGCCCGAAAAAATCGAAGAACTTTTACCTGAAAATTTCGTATATGTGCATATTGAAGAAAATGAAAATGACAATAGTCGTATTATAAAGTTAAGCGATTAGTATTGGTTTAACTAATAATTTGCAGGCATGAAGCAATTAAATAATTTAATCCTCAGAATATTATGACTAATAGTAAGAGTAAATTTTTACATCCTTCACATTTTGAACGATACCTGCCTCAGGAAGAAATGCTTGAAACTAAGAAGAAACAAAGTAATCTTGTTATCGGACTTCCAAAAGAGGCTTCTGAAAATGAGCACAGGGTTTGTTTGGTTCCCGATGCTGTCGGATTATTAGTTCAAAACGGTCATAGAGTTTTAATAGAAACAAATGCCGGAAAAGAAGCAAATTTTTCGGATTTTGAGTATAGTGATGCAGGTGGAGAAATCATTAAAAATCATGATGAAATTTTCAAGGCAGATATTATTGTAAAAGTAAGCCCACTTAATTTAGATGAAATAAATTGCCTAAAATCAAGGCAAACAGTATTTTCTAAACTGGAAATACCCAACCAAAATAAAGAATATTTTAAACGATTGACTGAGAAAAAAACTACGGCAATTGCGAATGAATTTATTAAAGATCAAGCAGGTTCATTTCCTGTTGTTCAGTCGATAAGTGAAATTGCCGGAAATTATTCCATAATTATTGCTTCCGATTATTTAAGCAACGCCAAATTTGGCCAAGGAATATTGTTAGGTGGAGTTCCCGGTATAAACCCCGCTGAAGTAGTAATTTTAGGAGCCGGAACTGCCGGTGAAAATGCTGCTCGAGCAGCTTTAGGCCTTGGAGCATTCGTTAAAGTTTTTGATATTTCAATTTCGCGGCTTAGAAAACTGCAAACAAAATTAAATAACAAAATCTATACTTCTGTTTTTCAACCAAGCATTTTAAGAAAATCTTTAAAAACCGCCGATGTAGTTATAGGAGCAATCAGATCAAATGAATGTAAAGCCCCACACATCGTTTCCGAAGAAATAGTGAAAGAAATGAAAGCAGGATCAATTATTATTGACCTTAGCATAGATAATGGAGGCTGTTTTGAAACCTCAGAATTAAGAACACATAAAGACCCTGTTTTTATCAAGCATAATGTTACTCATTACTGTGTTCCAAACATTTGTTCACGAATACCACAAACTTCATCAATTGCTTTAAGCAATTTTCTGACTCCTTTGCTAATTAAAATAGGCGAAGAAGGCGGAGTTAATAATTTAATTAAAAAGGATTTTGGACTCAGAAACGGAGTTTATTTGTATAATGGTAAAGTTGTAAAACAATTTATCAGCAATCAATTCAATATGCCTTTTCAAAATATTGACCTGCTCTTTGATACTTTGCCGGGTTAAAGTGTAAACCCAAGTCAAAAGTTGTGAACAATTACGGATTACTTTTTCAAGCACGATCTTGCTTCTTTTGAAGAACATACTTTTCCTTCGTTGAAATAATTTTCATGATTTGCAATTATTTTATTCAATTTGTAGTAATAATTTACCATTATACCGGCAGATTGTTTTAATCCTTTTTCCGAGGTGTCGCCAAGCCAATTAATTCGTTGCATTTTTGCACCGTTCATCAGATGAAAATGAGCAACAGGATCGAATGCAATATTATTCCTTTTCTTAACATTTATCAGGTAGTGGGCACATAACCTCATCAAAGGTTTTTGGAGTTCATTTGAAAGGTCTTTGTTTTCGTTCCATTTTGTATCTAAAATACCGAGTAATATATTTTTGATTTGTTTTGATTTTGCGAACTTCTGAAGATTTTTTATTTCACTCTCTGTAATCAATTCTACATAGTTTTTGGAAGGGAGATTTTTTAGCCATTCGGTAAATTTGGGAATTGGCGATAGGGTTGAAAATTTTTTAAGATTTGAGAATTCTGCCGATAACTCTTTTACAACTCTTTTGATTAAAAAACTCCCAAAACTAATTCCCTTTAATCCCTTTTGAGTACTTGAAATCGAATAAAAAATTGCGGAATCAGCTATGCTCGGGTCATGTGGAGGAATATTTCGATCTAAAAGAACTTGAATATTGTTTGGTATTCCGTGTACAAGAGCAATTTCAATGAAAATCAAAGGGTCGTGTGGCATTTTGTTATGAAAAAATGCAAATATTTTTCTATTGGTTTGAAGCCTGTGTTTTAAATCGTTCCAAGAAAATATTTCGTGAACAGCTTCATATTCCATTAGTTTTTCGAGAAGAATTGCAGGTGAGTTCCATGTAATTTCCTTCAAATCTAAAAGGTTAATATCAAAATAAGTAACTAAGAGATCCTTAATATCGGCATCAAGTTTTCTTAATCGAGGCATTGTTGAAATTAACGGTATAAGGTCACGGCGCATATCTTTCAGAAAAAGAAAACCGTTGGGCAATGTAACAAGTTGCCTTAATATTTTTACTCGTGGAGGTACAAGAGCCTTGCTTAACTCAAGTTCGGCATTGATTCGTTCATTTTCTCCTTTTGATGTTTTAAGAGTATTGATCTTCTCATTCAAAAGATTCGTATTAATATCAAAATCACGTGCAAGTATTCTAAGAAATTTGCTTTTGCCTTTGTCCGTCAAATTTATATAAATAATACCTAAATGAATGATCTTTGATTTTACTGAGATTTCTCCACCTCTTGCATTTACACAATCTTCCAATAAATTTCTAAGGATTTCTTCATCACTTTTGGGCAGGTCAGGCCTAATTTTTAGAGCGGAATTACCTGATTCATTCCAAACATTAATTATTTTATTTATGGTTTGCCCGCTAATACCTACAATCGAATCATAAAGTTTATCATAATGCCCTTTGTTTCGTGAAAATATTTTCATTTATTAGATTTCTTTCAAAAAAAAATTATTGTTAAAGATACAACTATTTTTACTTATTGTGAGGCATCTTGTTTTTGCTGGCTAAATAATCACTAATTATTGTAATTTAGCATAAATATTAATATTTGAATTAAGGCAAATGAGAAATGAAGGAAACAGATTAAATTGGATTTATTCTTTTATTCCCCTATTTCATTTAGTAATTTTAAAATTAAAAAGTATAATATGAACCGACAACTATTGAATCATAGATTATTGTTTTTTATTATTTTAAATGTTCTGTTTATCAACTCTTTATTTTCTTCCGAAAATCAACGAAATATAAATCTTGTTGACTGTATTTTTCAAAACAGGGGAGAGATTTATTTTAAATTTAAAATTAATTCAATAAATAAAATTGTCAGTTTAACAAATGTAATTTCGATAGATAATGTTGATAAAAACATCGTTTTTGCTTATGCCAATAAACTTGAATTTCAGGAATTTTTAAACCTTGATTTCGATTTTGAGGTTTTGCCTTCTCCAGGTAAAAAAATTATTCCAAAAATGTTAAATACCTTTAATAAAGAGACTTTATATGATTGGGATTATTATCCTACTTATGAATTATATCTCGAAATGATGGATGCTTATCAAACCGAATACCCTGATTTTTGTTCAATTCTAAACATCGGATATTCGGTTGATGGCAGAAAACTTTTGTTTGCAAAAATATCATCAAATGTAAATATTGATGCAAAAAAACCGAGGTTTATGTACACTTCAACAATGCATGGTGACGAAACTGTTGGATATGTTTTAATGCTCAGATTAATTGATTATTTGCTTTCAAATTATGAAAATGATGATAGAATTAAAAACATGCTTGATACTATCGAAATTTGGATAAATCCGCTGGCAAATCCTGATGGGACTTACGCAGGTGGAAATTCGAGTGTTTACGGGGCAACAAGATCTAATGCAAATAATATTGATCTAAACAGAAATTATCCTGACCCGGAAGCCGGACCCCATCCTGATGGAAATCAATGGCAGCCTGAAACTATGGCTTTTATGAATTTAGCTGATAGCCTTCATTTTGTTATATCCGCTAATCTTCATTCGGGGATTGAAGTTGCAAACTATCCTTGGGATACATGGGAAAGATTAACTGCAGATGACCAATGGTGGCAATATGTTTGCCGTGAATATGCTGATACAGCACAGTTTTTTAGCCCAACAAATTATTTTACTGATAAAAACAATGGAATTACAAATGGTTATGCTTGGTACACAATGAAAGGAGGCAGGCAGGATTATATGAATTATTTTCATAATTGCAGAGAATTTACTCTGGAATCATCAGACATTAAAATTATGCCTGCCTACCAATTAGATAACTATTGGAACTATAATTATCGATCTTTATTAAATTATATTGAACAAGTTAATTTTGGATTTCATGGAGTCATTACCGACTCAATTTCCGGTGAGCCTTTGGAAGCAAAAGTTTTTATTGAAGACCACGATATTGATAATTCTTTTGTCTATTCTGAATTACTTTTTGGAAATTTTTACAGGCCAATTTTTCAAGGTTCTTATACAATTACTATTTCCTCAGAAAATTATTACCCGAAAACTATTGAAGGAATAGAAGTTAACAATCGTCAATCGACCGAAATTAATATAGAACTTCTTAAAAATAATACTGGTATTGAAGAGTTTACATTTAATGAAAATTTTCAAATTACTCCAAATCCCTCATTCGGGAAATTTAATATTTCACACACTTTAGCTTATGATTTAGATTGTAGTTTAAGGATTTATAGCATGAATGGTGAACTTATTTATAATTCGCCTGATAACCAACTTCCTTCTCAGAAGGTTTTGTCAATTGATATTTCAAATAAAGAAAACGGAATTTATCTGCTTGAAATAGAATCCGGTGATAGAAAAGTAATAAAAAAGCTTGTAATTAATTGATACGAAGACCAATTCCAAGAATAATTCTTGAAAGAATAAGTAAAATAATTGTTACGATCACCCAAACTTTAGCAATTTTTATTTCCCTCTCATCCTCATCAAAATAATAATCTTGAAATGACTTGTATTTTAAATATACAGGTAACATCATTAGGAACATCGAAATTATTGTACCAATCTCAAAATATGAAATATTTGGCAATTTCAATAAATAAATAATCAAGTTTCCTATTATCAAAGGAATAACCAACTGCCCGAGGATAAATGTTTTTCTATTGTGTTCAGTATAATTATTAAGATATATGTTTGATGAAAAAATAAATGGTTTAGCAGTAATCAATCCAAATCCAAATGCTCCAAATAAAGCAATAATCGAAATTGTCATTTTTTCAGTATCTTGAAAATAAAGCCAGCTTAAAACATGCCCTAAACTTGTACCAAGTAGTGTTCCAACAAGTAGCGAACTAAAAAAAATATTAAAAGCGTGGAAAACACCCCACAAAATCAAAATCTTAAAAAGTGTGTTGTTTTGAAAAATTTTGGAATAAATAATTAATAAAATTAAACCTATAAATAAAGCTAATAAAGGGCCTGTGCTGAAAACTATCTTAACAGCATCAGATGTCCAGTCTGATCCGATAATATTATAATAAATGCTATTAAAATATAAAATCGAAGGTATTTCAAAATTTGATGCTGCAATGCAGGCAGCTAATTGTGTAAGTAAGTAGATTATTAAATACGACAAAAGGAAAAATGATGTTGAATTGACAGCAATTGCCCATAAATCTTTTTTATTTTTTGCATTTCCTTTCATTAGTATTCTAAAATATTAGCTTTTAAGTAATTTTAATAGTTTTTAGATTTAGGGTTTCAACTTGACTTCAAAAAAAATATTGAAATTTAATAACAATCATAAGAAATTCAGCATTAGGCTTATTAAAGTTAAAAGCCCCATTTAATAAACGGAGCTTTTACTTTTAAATGACAATTCATTTTTACTAAAACTTAGCAATTTCTTTCCCTGAATATTTACCCTCTTTAAGATTATGATAAATTTTAGCAAAAGTATCAACGGTATATTTCACATCGTCCAAAGAATGTGCTGCTGTTGGAATAAGTCTAAGTAAAATTACGTTTTTCGGAACAACCGGATAAATTACTATTGAGCAAAAAATACCATATTTTTCTCTTAAATCATAAGTAAGGTGAGTGGCTTCAGCCACAGTACCACTCAAAACCACAGGAGTAACAGGCGATTCCGTTTCACCAATATTTAATCCGTTATTTTTTAGGCCACTTTGTAAAGCATTCACAATTTTCCAAAGATTGTTTTTAAACTCCTGACTATTTCTTATAAGCTCAAGTCTTTTTAAAACTCCTATAACCATAGGCATAGGAAGTGATTTTGCAAATATTTGAGATCTCATATTGTAAGTAAGATAACGAATAACTTTTTTGTTGGAAGCAACAAAAGCTCCGATTCCGGCCATAGATTTTGCGAAAGTCCCGAAATAAACATCAACTTGATCTTGAACCCCAAAATGTTGATCGGTACCGGCACCGGTTTTTCCCATAGTTCCAAATCCATGAGCATCATCAATCAGTAATCTGAAATTAAATTTTTCTTTAAGTGCAACAATTTCTTTTAATTTTCCGAGTCCGCCGGTCATTCCGTAAACACCCTCGGTAATTACCAAAATTCCTCCACCTGTTTTCTCAGTAATTTTTGTTGCTCTTTTAAGTTGTAATTCAAGGTTTTCAATATTGTTATGTGGATAAACAAATCGTTTCCCGAAATGTAAACGCATCCCGTCGATGATGCAGGCGTGAGCCTCCGAATCGTAAACAATCACATCATTTCTATCAACAAGTGATTCGATTATTGAAACCATGCCCTGATAACCATAATTAAGTAAATAAGCAGACTCTCTGCCAACAAACTCAGCTAATTCTTCTTCTAATTGCTCATGATATTTTGTATGGCCCGACATCATTCTTGCACCCATAGGGTAAGCAAGGCCCCATTGCTTTGCAGCTTCTGCGTCGGTTTTTCTTACTTCGGGATGATTTGCTAATCCGAGATAATTATTTATACTCCAGATCAATTTTTCTTTTCCCCTGAAAATCATCCTTGGTTCAATTTCACCTTCAAGCATTGGAAAGGTATAGTATCCATGAGCTGCATCAGCGTATTTTCCCAAAGGTCCTAAATCTACTTCTGTTTTATTAAAAATATCCATTGTATATGTTTATTGTTATAAATTTAAATTTGCGTGCAAAACTATGAATTATTAAGATATTAATCAAAAATTTGCAGAACATGAACAATTTCTTATAGTTTTTCCTTTGTTACTCCGGTTTTTATATATATTTGCAAATTATTGATAAATAATATTTATTTGTTAAAACTTTTTAAACTAAGTTATTGAAAATAAAATATTAAAAAGCATTAATTACCTTAAGTATTTAAAATAATTGTTTTAAACCTTCGTTTAATTATTCATTAAAAATTATAATTTTGCAGCATGTTTCAAAAAACAGGATATATTTTATTTTTTAGTTTAGTAATAGTTCTTTCTTCATGTACAAGTAAGTTTCAAAAACTTTTAAAAAGTGCTGATAATGACTTGAAATACGAAAAAGCAATTGAGCTTTTCGAGCAAGAAGATTATTATAGGGCAGAGCAACTTATTTCACAATTAATGGCTGTTTACCGGGGAACTGATAAAGCCGAAAAATTATTTTACTACTATGCCTATTGCTATTATAACCAAAAAGATTATTTAATGGCAAGCTATTATTTTAAAAAATATGCTAATACCTTCCCTAATTCTGAGGAAGCTGAAGAGAGCCTGTTTAAATGTGCTTATTGCTACTTTCTTGATTCCCCAAAATATAATCTTGATCAATCCAATACATACGAAGCGATTAACGAATTTCAATTATTTGTTAATAAATATCCTAAAAGCGAAAGAGTTAAAGAATGTAATAATTTGATTGATGATTTAAGAAGTAAACTTGAAATGAAGGC
>CAZBSL010000029.1:0-4977 GCA_964494265.1 uncultured Bacteroidales bacterium | reverse complement strand
AAAAAAATCAAAAAATAATTAAACCCAAAATTTAAGATGGATTACAAAAAGATAAAAATCGAAAAAACTGCTGTTACCCGTAAAAAAGATAAATTTTATGAACGAACAGGTAACATCTATGAAACTGTTGCCATTATTTCAAAAAGATCTAATCAAATTTCATCTGAAATTAAACAGGAACTTGATCAAAAACTCGAAGAATTCGCTAATCCAAATGATAATCTTGAAGAAATTTTTGAAAACAGAGAGCAAATTGAAATAGCCAAGTTTTATGAAAATATGCCAAAACCAACTTTGATTGCGGTTAATGAATTCCTTGAAGATCAGATTTACGTGAGAAAACCTGATATCGAAGAAGATAAATAAGTTTTTTTTATAATGTTGAAGGGTAAAAAAATAATTATTGGTATTACTGCAAGCATTGCAGCTTATAAAATTCCGTATTTAATAAGATTATTAATTAAAGAAGGAGCTGAAGTAAAAGTAGTTATGACGCCGGCTGCAAAAGATTTTGTAACCCCTTTAACAATTGCCACTTTATCAAAAAACCCATGTTTAATTGAACCTTTTGATAGGCTTGACGGTAGCTGGAACAGCCATGTTGAGTTAGGAAATTGGGCTGATTTATTTTTAATAGCACCCATAACTGCAACCACATTGGGTAAAATGGCAACCGGAATAGTCGATAATTTATTACTTGCAACTTATCTTGCCGCAAAATGCCCTGTTTATTTTGCACCTTCAATGGATATTGATATGTATCAACATCCTGCAACACAAAAGAATATTGAAACGCTTCAATCATATGGAAACAAATTTATTGCTCCAAACGCAGGAGAATTAGCAAGTGGTTTGTGTGGACCCGGCCGATTGTCTGAACCTGAAGATATTCTTGAAATTTTAAAAAAACATTTTCAGGTAAAACAAAACTTTTCAAAAAAAAAAGTTCTGATTTCAGCAGGGCCAACCGTTGAAGCAATTGATCCTGTACGATATATCAGCAATCATTCATCAGGTTTAATGGGTTATAAACTTGCCGAAGAATTTGCTGCCCGAGGTGCATCGGTTACTTTAGTTTCAGGTCCGACAAATTTTCAAACCAATCATCCCTTTATTAAACTTATTGATGTTGTAACTGCCGAGAAAATGTATAATTCGTGTATCAATAATTTTAATAATTCCGATATATGTATTATGTCCGCCGCCGTTTCTGATTTCAAACCTAAAATAGTCGAGAATTATAAAATAAAAAAAGATAAAAATTTAGAGTCAATTACCCTTATACCAACAAAGGATATCTTATCTGAATTAGGAAAAAGGAAGTCAAAAAATCAGATTCTTGTTGGCTTTGCACTTGAAACGGATAACGAATTGGCCAATGCAAAAAAGAAATTAAAAAATAAAAACCTTGATTTAATCGTTCTAAATTCTTTAAAAGACAAAGGTGCAGGATTTAAACAAAAAACCAATAAAATATCAATCATTGATAATGAAGGTAATGTTATGAATTTTGGCTTGAAACCTAAAGAAAATGTTGCTCAAGATATTGCTGATAGAATTTACGATTTTATGCAAGCAGCCTTTGTTGATAATTTAAAATAAGTAGAAATTATGCGAAAAATATTATTTCTTTTTTTTATTGTTTTATTCTCATTAAAAATTTCGGCTCAGGAATTTTATTGCACAGTTCAGGTTTCAACCCCACAAATCCGTGGTACTGACCGCAAAGTGTTTGAAACAATGCAAAAAGCAATTTTTGAGTTTATTAACAACAAAACCTGGAGTAATTATTCATTTAAAACCGAAGAAAGAATTGAATGTACAATTCTAATAACCATTTCCGAAAGAATTTCTATTGACGAATTTAAAGGTTCGATAAATTTAGTTTTAAGACGACCGGTTTATAAAACATCTTACAACTCAGTACTTATGAATTATATTGATAAAAGCTTTGTTTTTGATTATGTTGAATATGAGCCGCTTGAATTCTCAGAAAATGCTTTTTCCTCGAACCTTACATCTGTTATTGCTTATTACATTTATATTTTCTTAGGTTTAGATTTTGACTCTTTCTCTTTATACGGTGGAACTCAAATGTACGAAAAAGCTCAATCAGTTGTAAATGCGGCCCAAAACACTAACGAAAAAGGTTGGAAAGCTTATGAAAGTCAGAAAAACCGATATTGGTTAGTTGAGAATTTATTAAATCCTTCCTATAATTCTTTAAGAAAATTTATATACGAATATCATCGCAAAGGCCTTGATATTATGTCGGAAAAAGCTGAAAACGGACGTAAAAAAATTGCTGAAAGCATTAATTATTTAAAACAGGTTCATGAAGAAAAACCCGGTTTATTCTTAATGCAATTAATTCTTGATGCAAAAAGAGATGAAATCATAAATATCTTTTCTGAGGGTGCTCCTATGGAAAACACCAAAGTAGTTAATATTTTAAAAGAAATAGATCCGTCTAATTCATCGAAATATCAAAAAATATTAAAATAATTATTTTCCGTTTTTTGCTAAATTTCTTTCTATTTTTGCTTTCCTGAATTAGGACGGAAAATATATGTTATCTCAACTCTCTATACAAAATTATGCACTCATACGGAAACTTGAAATTGATTTCAATAATGGACTATCGGTTATAACAGGTGAAACAGGTACCGGGAAATCAATAATTCTTGGAGCTTTAGCCCTAATCGTAGGTAAAAGAGCCGACACTCAAGTTTTGTTCGAGGAAAATAAGAAGTGCATAATTGAAGGTAGTTTTTTGATAAAAAATTATGGTTTAAAAGATTTTTTTGAAAAAAATGATATTGATTATGATGACATTACAATTCTGCGAAGAGAAATCAATAAACAAGGGCGAACAAGAGCTTTTATTAATGATACACCTGTAAATTTGGGATTACTGAAAGAATTAGGTGATAAATTATTAAATATTCATTCTCAAAATATTATCACAACAATAAATAATTCTGATTTTCAACTTGCCATTATTGATGATTATGCTCAACATTCCGACCTCTTAAAACTTTTCAAACACAATTTCAAGGAATTCGTTCAAAAGAAAAAATTATTAAACGCATTGAAGGAAAGTGAAAATAAGGCAAAAGCAGAACAAGATTATAATACATTTTTATTAAATGAACTTGAATCGGCAGCTATTTCACCTAACGAACAGCAAGAGATTGAAAATGAGCTAGAAATTCTTAATAACTCGGAAGAAATAAAAGAAAATCTTTTTAAATTTACAACAGCTTTAAAAATTAATGAAAGCAATTTGATTGCTCAACTTACAGAAATTGAATTACTTCTTAAGAAATTCTCAAATGTCCATCCCGATATTAAAAAATTGAATGAAAGAATGTCAAGTACATTGATTGAATTAAGTGATATTTCTGATGAGGTTGAAAAAATTGAAGAATCTATTTCTTTCGACCCTGAACGAATTAATAACTTGTCGGATAGACTTGACCTGATTTATAAATTATTGCAAAAACACAAAGTCTTAAAAGTTAATGAGCTACTGGTGATAAAAGAGTCATTATCTGAAAAATTATTTGAAATTATTTCGCTTGATAAAAAAATTAAAGAAATCAAATCCGAAGTAGATTCAAAAGAAAATGAATTATGGAAAATTTCAGAAAAGATTTCAAAAAACAGATTAAAAGCAATTCCTGAAATTGAAAAAATTATTATTCAATCATTAAATGAATTGGGAATTCCTGAAGCACAATTTCTAATAGAACATAAACATAAAGAGCAGTTTACAATTGATGGTAACGATAGGATCGGATTTTTGTTTAATGCAAATAAAGGGGGAATACCGGGTGAATTATCTTCAATAGCCTCCGGTGGCGAATTGTCGAGATTGATGTTGAGTATAAAATCCTTGATTTCAAAAAGAAATCTTTTACCAACAATCATTTTCGATGAAATTGATAGTGGAGTTTCAGGAAAAATTGCCGGAAAAGTCGGAGCTATTTTAAGTAAAATGTCTAAAAATATGCAGGTTATTGTAATCACTCATTTACCTCAAATTGCAGGAAAGGGTTCAACACATTATGTTGTTACAAAAGAAATTGAAGGTAATTTTACGAAAACCCTAATAAAAAAAATTGAAAAGAACGAGAGAATAGCAGAAATTGCCAAAATGTTAAGTGGTACCGATAAATCTAAATCAGCCATAGAAACAGCGAAAGAATTATTAAATTAAAAAAACTCAGTTTTATTTGCTAATTAATTAATATGATAGAGAAAATTATAATCGAAGAAACATATTCTGCAATTAAAAATTTATTTGGTCAAAAGCCTGATATAAAACATATTCAAATACAAAAAACAAAAAAGGATTTTGAAGGCGATTTTACATTAGTAGTTTTTCCCTTCCTTAAACTTTCAAAGAAATCACCCGAGCAAACCGCCCATTTGATTGGAAAATATTTAGAAACCAACTTAAAAGAAATCAAGTCATATAATGTTATTAAAGGATTTTTGAATTTGTTAATTTCAGAAAACTTCTGGCTTGAGTTTTTTTATGATAATTATAAAAATTCTGAAGAATTTGGTTTTAATGAACAGGATGATTCAAAACCTGTTGTTATTGAATTTTCATCACCAAACACAAATAAACCCTTGCATTTGGGACATATAAGGAATAATCTGATTGGATATTCCGTTTCAAAAATTCTTCAGGCAAATGGAAAAAATGTTCTTAATGTTAATCTTGTTAACGATCGCGGCATACATATTTGCAAATCAATGTTGTCTTGGCAAAAATGGGGTGATGGAATAACTCCTGAAGTTTACGGATTAAAAGGTGATAAACTCGTTGGCGATTTTTATGTTCGCTTTGATAAGGAAAACAAGATAGATGTAAAGAATTTAATGCAAGATGGTTATAGTGAAAAAGAATCAAATTTAACTTCCCCGTTAATTATTGAAGCACAAAAAATGTTGAAAAAATGGGAG
>CAZBSL010000028.1:3140-20326 GCA_964494265.1 uncultured Bacteroidales bacterium | reverse complement strand
ATATGAAAAAATTATTAATGAAAATCACGGGAGATGATCGGATACCCCATTTAATGAATTTATTTTCTCCAAGTGATTTTTAATCATTAAGTCTGTTTCTTGAATCAATTCTAAGAATTTATTACTGTTCATGGTTTGTGTTTTAACCTTGCTGCCAACGAATGTATATACAGAATTCCGTATATTTCAGCTTTAGTATTCGAAAAAGTTCCGCTTATAACCGAATATCTAAGCATATGCGGCATTTCATCTATATAATCATAAAATAATATGATTTCCGGCTTATTCAAATCTTGATTTTTTGTTTGTTTAATACAAAAAGCAAATATATAATTAATTTTATTTAGAATCAATATAAATTACATAACAGTATAAACACTTTAGCTAATATTACTAATCCGTATTTATTTTAGCCATAAAACTTGGATAGCAAGTGGAATAAGGTCATATTTCCCTTATCTCCCATATTCCCTTTTATCCCCTATCTAAGGAAACAATTTGTTTTAAAAGACTTATAAAATTACTCAGGTAAAATAGTTCCTGACCCGCTAACAAATTTCCCTTTAAAATACCTTTTTCTTATTTCCAATGATTCTTCTTCGGCCCACTTTTGAACGCCAACCGATTTCATTCTACACAAATTATATACTTTCATATTATGCGAATATTTTTCTGCTCCATCTGAGCAAGGCTGAAGTAAGCGACAAGGAAACTCATTACACTCAAAACAAAATTGGAGTTTTTTGGACCTTACACAATCCTGAGTTTCACATTTATTATCGAAATATTTGCATCCGTTTTCGAAGCGGCAACCCTTACAAGGAGTTTCAGAACGTTTCATTCCTAAATGCTTAATAAGCATTTTTATGGTTTCTTCTGAGATATTTTTTTCAAAATATTCACAGTGAAAACAATCAAGGCCACAAGGAGCTGCATATGCTGTTTTATTCATTTTATTTTAATTTCCTCAGTAAATGATTTTATGCAAACATAAAAATATTTTTGAGATAATTAAAACTTCAAACTAATTCCTGCCAGAAAATTGAATTCGGCTTGTGGAAAATATCCGTCATAAATTTTTAATTGCTCGCCGACAAAACTTCTGTAAACCCATGCATTGGTTTCGTATTTTTCGCTGAAAATATTGTTCAGCATAAAATGAAACCCGATTTCTTCAAAAAGATTTGTTTTCAAGCTATATTTAAAACTAAGATTATTAACAAAGTAAGGATCTAAACTTCTCTCATTATCAGATGTATTGTCAATATATTGCCTGCTCACGTATTTTGAAATAAAATTTACAAATAAATTATCAAACATTTCGTAAGTAAATATGCTTCCGGCAATTATATCGGGAGAAAATGATAAGTCGGTTTTTCCAAGATACTTTGAATATTGAGGTTCAGGATTCCAATCTTCATCAAATTTGTCAATATATTCTGTGAAATCTTCAATTTTATTGGTGCTGAATGTTGCATTAATATCCCAATTAAAATTATCAAGAATTTTTATACCTGTACTAATCTCAATTCCGGCACGGTAACTTTTTGGCACATTCGTCATTATTGCTGCCCCAACATTATTTATCTCACCTGTGAGAACCAACTGATTCAGATAATCCATATAAAAAACATTTGCTTCTAAAGCAAAGTTATTTATGTGAAAATCATATCCTAACTCGAAATCATTCAATTTTTCGCTTTTTGGTAGATGTCCGGGATCGGCATCACGATAATTGCTTCGATTCGGTTCACGGTTTGAAATTCCAAATGAAAAATAAACTTTTTGATTTGATGATAATTGATAGAGAATTCCAAACTTTGGATTAATGAAATTAAAATTGTGCTCTTGAGTAAGCACACGTAAATCATCATGATCGCCTTTAATGGAATAATCAATCGTTCTATATTGCAGGTCGCCATATAAATTAATCTTTGCATTCAATTGATAATTAAGTTTTCCAAAAATATTGAAATCTTTTTTAATGCCTTTATTTTTATACCATTGATGGTTCTTTTTTCCATTACTTGCATATTGTGCCCAAATTACTTCCCCATAATGATCGCCATCATATTTATTCCAGGCACCTCCAATTACAGCTGTCAATTTATTCTTTTCATAATTTAATGAATATGTGAGCCCATAAAAATCATTATCTAACCATTTTTGTTGGATTAGGTTTGTTTTTGTAATTGTGTCGTTTCCGATAATTACATTTTCCAAACGATAATCTTTGAATTTTCTTTTGGTTTTAAATTGCTCATAATATCCTTTTCCTTTTGTATAATGCAAAGCAAAATTTAGGTTTAAATAATTATTTAATTGATTAGAATAAATTGCCTGATAATTATCTTGCCAATAATTATCGGTTTCATTTTCATAAGAATAAGGATTGTAAGTCCGGTTTGTTTTTAGTGAATCTTTCGGTACACCCTCCCATGCCTGATAGGTTTTTTCTTTTCCCGAAAAAATGTTAAATCTCAAAATACTATGTTTTCCGTAGTATCCGGCCGAAACAAAAAATGATTTTAAATCGGAAGTTGCTCTATCGATGTATCCATCCGAAGAAATTTTTGAAAGACGCCCGTCAATAGTCCATTTTCCATCAATCAGGCCTGTCCCGAATGACAAACTATTTTTAAAAGTATTAAATGATCCGGCCGAAGAATTTATTTCAGCATAAGCCTTACGATTTAATTTTAAAGTCTGAATATTAATACTTGCTCCAAATGCGGCTGCTCCGTTTGTTGAAGACCCTACACCTCGCTGAATTTGAATATTATCGACACTTGAGGCAAAATCAGGCATATTAACCCAAAACACGCCATGCGACTCAGAGTCGTTAATCGGAATACCATTCACCGTAACATTTATTCGAGTTATATCGGTGCCGCGAATCCGAATACCTGTGTATCCTATTCCGGCTCCCGCATCAGAAGTTACAACTGTGGATGGTGTAGATTCAATTATATACGGTAAGTCTTGCCCCAGATTTATTTCTTTTATTTCTTTCTTTGATATGTTTTTATAAGTCAAAGGTTCTTTATCTGAAGCTCTTGTTGCTGAAACAATTACTTCGTCTTCCAAAATTGCTTCCGGACTAAGCCCGAAAGAAATGTCAAGATTTTTATTAACATCAATAGTCTTTTCAATAGTCTTATAACCAACATAAGAAACACGAAAAACATAATTTCCTTTTTTCAGTTTCTTGAAAATAAAACCGCCGTTTTTATCGCTTGTTGTTAAATTGTAGGTACCTTTTATAATAATATGTGCACCCGATAGTTTTTCATTTGTTTCTTTATCAAAAACTTTTCCTTTAATTGTGAATTGAGAAAAAGATAGGTTTTGAAGGCTTAGAAACAAAGCCATTGTCCAAATAATTTTTTTCATTACATTGATTTTTAAAAGTTAAACTTTTTATCATCAATAGAGGAAAAAACTTTTTATTATGCTATTTCCCTTCGCCGGAATTACCCGGATCAGGTTCAATGAGTATAATCTCAGCCCGTTAATTTGGGGCACCCCTATTCGAATTATCAGAGCAAAATTAGAAAACTTTTTAATTTATAAGTCATATTTTTACCCGGATTTTTTAAAAATGAAATAAAATAGCGAAACCATTTTAATTTATTTGTTCAACGGTAAATTATAGATCTAATTAAAACGTAAAACGAAAAAATTGTATTTATATGAAATTCAATTAAATTCAAAAAAGAAAATTAATAATGATAAAAAAAATCGAAAATTTTGCTTTAAGGTTTTGAAATAGAGAAAATTTTAAATATTTTTGCAAGCGAAAACGGAAAATCTAAGAAATGCATGTATATTGCACAGTTAATCAAGATAATAAAACAAAAAAGTATAGTTAAACCAAGAGTAAGCATAGAGCACAGAAACATGAGTTTTAGAATGAATTTTGTAATATTTATTGATTTTTGAAGTTTTTCCAAAAAAAATAATTAATAATTAACAAAAGCTTTAAAATTTAATATGTTTAATTTAATACTTTTTGGCCCTCCCGGCTCAGGAAAAGGGACACAATCAATAAAAATTGCTGAAAAATATGGCTTAGAACATATTTCTACAGGCGAAATTTTCAGATACGAAATAAAACACAAAACAGAAATTGGACTAAAGGTCAAGAATGTAATAGAGTCAGGCGAATTAGTTACCGACGAATTATTACTTGAGGTTCTGCAAAATGAATTAAAAAAGCATAAAGATATTAAAGGCTTTATTTTTGACGGATATCCTCGCACACTTGTTCAAGCCGGACATCTTGACGATTTGATGGAAGAAATGAATATGAAGATTTCTTATGTTATTTCACTTGATGTTCATGATGATGAATTGATTTCACGCCTGCTTTTAAGGGCAAAAGAAACCAATCGTACCGACGACACCGAAGAAGTTATAAAACAACGTCTTGTAGTTTATAATAATCAAACAAAACCATTAATTGATTATTATTCAAAACATGGTAAACTTTTAACAGTTCCAGGCGTTGGTAGCATTGACGATATTTTCAATACTATCATCACTAAAATTGATAATCAAGAAAACAAATAATATATATAATAAATTAAATTAGTATTAATAAATCAAACAAAACACATTATGACAAACAAAATTACCAGCTTTGCTGAATATTTTCAAAAATATCAGGAAAGTGTTGCGAATCCGGAAGCATTTTGGGGAAAAATTGCCGAAGATTATTTATGGCATAAAAAATGGGATGAAGTTTTAGAATGGGACTTTATCGGACCAAATGTTAAATGGTTCAAAGGTGGCAAATTAAATATTACTGAAAATATTTTTGAAAGAAACATTCCTTTCAGAAAAGATCAGATTGCAATCCTTTGGGAACCTAACGACCCCAAAGAAGATACAGTAAAATTAACTTACGGTGAACTATATGAAAAAGTATGTCAATTTGCAAATGTTCTTAAAGGTCAAGGTATCAAAAAAGGTGACCGTGTAACAATTTATTTACCAATGGTACCTGAATTGGCAATTGCAATGCTTGCATGTGCAAGAATTGGTGCTATTCATTCAATCGTATTTGCAGGTTTCTCGGCAAATGCTTTAGCCGATCGTATCATCGATGGAACATCAAATATTGTTTTAACATCTGACGGAGCTTATCGCGGACTCAAAAGTATTCCTATAAAAGCTATTGTTGATGAAGCATTACAAAA
This sequence comes from uncultured Bacteroidales bacterium, assembly GCA_964494265.1. Taxonomy (GTDB): domain Bacteria; phylum Bacteroidota; class Bacteroidia; order Bacteroidales; family JAEINX01; genus JAEINX01. Next base: position 15,125 of record CAZBSL010000028.1, on the reverse strand, counting down.
ATGTCCGACAGTTGAAAAAACTATTGTACTTAAACGTACAGGTGAAAAAATCAATATGCAGGAAGGCCGTGATATTTGGTGGCATGATGCAATTGATGGAATTAGTGTTGAAAATAAAGCAGAAGTTATGGATTCGGAAGACACACTTTTCATCCTTTACACTTCTGGTTCAACAGGTAAACCTAAAGGCGTACAACATTCTATTGCCGGATATATGGCATTTGCAGAATATACTTTCAAAAATGTATTCCAATATAATGATGGAGATATTTGGTGGTGTACTGCCGACATCGGTTGGGTAACAGGTCATTCCTATATTGTTTATGGGCCGCTATTAGCTGGAGCTACTTCAATGATGTTCGAAGGTGTTCCAACCTGGCCTGATGCAGGGCGTTTTTGGGAAATTGTCGAAAAGCATAAAGTTACTCAATTCTATACAGCACCAACCGCTATACGTGCTTTAATACCACATGGTAATGAATTTGTAACAAAACACGATCTAAGCTCATTAAAAGTTCTTGGTACTGTGGGAGAACCCATCAACGAAGAAGCATGGCGTTGGTATCATGATATTGTTGGCGGTGGAAAATGCCCGATAGTTGATACTTGGTGGCAAACCGAAACAGGTGGAATTATGATTAGTCCGCTCGCCGCAATTACTCCTACAAAACCTTCATTTGCAACATTACCATTACCCGGAGTTCAGCCTATTATAGTTGATAACGAAGGTAAAGAATTGATGGGAAATGGCGTTGAAGGTAACTTATGTATTAAATTCCCTTGGCCGGGCATGATAAGATCAACTTATGGCGATCACGATAGATGCCGTCAAACATATTTTTCAACTTATAAAGGTTTGTATTTCACAGGCGATGGTGCAAAACGCGACGAAGAAGGTTATTACAGAATTATGGGTCGTGTTGATGATGTTATCAATGTTTCAGGCCACCGAATCGGAACAGCCGAAGTTGAGGATGCAATTAATCAACATCCGAAAGTAAACGAATCAGCAGTAGTTGGTTATCCTCATCCAATTAAAGGACAAGGTATTTATGCTTATGTTACATGCGAAGAGCTTAGCGATTCGGAAATGGAAAACATTGAAAAAAGTATCAGAGCTACAGTAACAAAAGAAATTGGGCCAATAGCTAAACCAGATGTTATTCAAGTAGTAAGCGGATTACCAAAAACCCGATCCGGTAAAATCATGAGAAGGATTTTAAGAAAAATCGGTGAAGGTGACGCTTCTAACTTAGGTGATACATCTACTTTACTTGATCCTGGTGTCGTTGAGGAAATCATCGACGGAGCCAAAGTTGAAGTAAAACGATAATTAGATATTAATCATATAAAAAGACATTTTAAGCCGGATTGGCTGAAATGTCTTTTTTCTTTTATTGAATTAAACTATTAAGTTAATTAAAATTAAAAAGAAATGGAAAATCAAAAAGTAATGAACAGGGGTTTGGTTGTTGTTGGAGCAATTCTAATCCAATTAGCCCTTGGTGCTATTTATGCATGGTCGGTATTTACACCATCATTGACGGTGGAAGGCTGGTCAAAGGCTGATACACAATGGGTTTTTGCAATCGGACTGGCTTCTTTTGCTGTTTTTATGGTTTTTGCAGGTAAAAAACTCGCAACATGGGGCCCGCAAAAATTAGCTTGGCTTGGTGGCTTGGTACTTGGCCTTGGATATATTCTTGCCGGTGTCATTGGTGGATTTAGTTTCTGGGCCTTGCTGATATTTATCGGATTGATAGGAGGTGCAGGGATTGGATTTGCCTATGTAGTTCCAATAGCCGTTGGTATGCGTTGGTTCCCGGATAAAAAAGGTATGATTACAGGTTTGGCTGTTGCCGGATTTGGTTTCGGTGCTTTGCTTTGGGTTAAACTTGCCGGTTCATGGGGACATTTGATTGAAAGCTTGGGTTTATCAACAACATTTACAATATATGGAATCGCTTTTGCAGCCATGGTTATCATCGGCGGGCTCTGGATGAAATTTCCTCCGGCCGGATGGCAGCCTGCAGGTTTTAAAACCAAGCAAGCAAATGCAGCCGGTAAAGAAAGCGATAGAGAGTTTTCAAGCAGCGAAATGCTAAAAAAAGTTCAATTCTATCTCATTTTCTTCACTTTTGTTTTTTCAGCAGGAGCAGGCTTGATGTCAATAGGATTAATGAAACTATATCCAATGGAAGCTTTGATGGCCAATGGATATACTGAAATCGAAGCAAGTGCAATTGCAGGATCGGCTATGGCTATTTTCTTTAGTTTGGCTAACGGAATCGGCCGGATACTTTGGGGTACTTTGAGCGATGTTCTTGGACGAAAGTTGTCAATTATTCTTATGACTGCTATACAAGGTGTGGTTGTAATTCTTTTTACATACATGGCCGGTAATGAGATTTTATTATATATTGGAGCAACATTGATCGGATTTAATTTCGGTGGAAACTTTGCACTTTTCCCAACAATTACAGCAGATACTTTTGGAGCTAAAAATGTCGGACTAAACTATCCTTGGGTATTTCTTGCATATGGAGTGGGTGGAATATTCGGCCCAATCCTTGGAGGGAAAATGGGTGATGCAGGTAATTTCGCAATGGCATTCACAATTTTAGGAGTTGCGGTATTAATTGGTACTGTTTTGACTATCTTTGTGAAACCTGCAAAAAAATCATATGCTTAAAAGGATTTTCTGCTCTTGAAAATAAAATAATAAACGAATAAGCAGAAAAACCTTCTAAAAATACTTTTAATAAAACCTGCCTCTTTAGGCAGGTTTTTTTTATTTTTGCAAAGAGATTATTTGCATGAAAACAGATTCATTATTTATTCAACCAGAAACACATAATAAATCAATAGACAGTAGTTTAAGCACTCTAAATGAAAATCTCCCCTTGATTAATAATAATATTTCTTCAGCTTTATTTATAAATAATGGAGATTCTATAATTATTGAGGACTCTATAAGGCTTGATACTTTACAAAACCCATCTACGACTTTTTTTGCAGAACATGAGCTGAAAACACAAAATATAGCACCCAAATTGCATAAACAAAATACTAACGATGGGTGGATTTCAGGTATAATTCTAATATGTTTATCTATTTTCATACTCATCAAGGTCTTTGCAAGTAAGCGTATTAAGCAGATTTTCTTTTCAGTTTTCGGACAGCAATATTTTCATCAATTAAATCGAGATGGAAATCTTTATCGAGAAAGAATTTCAGTACTGTTTTTTATAATTTATTCACTTTTAACATCACTATTTATTTATCAAACAATTTTTGTTTTCTGTAAATATGATTATAAATTGCTAAATTCATTTATTTTATTTTCCTTGATTTTTATATCAATAATAAGTCTGTGGACGATAAAAATTATAGTAATAAAATTTGTGGCTAAACTTTTCAAAGAATATGAAATTTCGACGGAATACAGAATTAATATCTTGGTTTTTAATATAATTACAGGAATTTTTCTTATACCCCTTCTAATCTTAATAATATATTTGAAAGCCAATATATATTTTTATTTTTTATTTTTTATTATTGGAGCATTATTATTGTTTCGACTCTTAAGAAGTATAAAAATTGCAATTAGTAAAAGGAAAAATTCTGTTTTATATATTTTTTTGTACTTTTGCAGTCTTGAAATTTTACCAGCGGTTATAATAATAAAATTGGTAAAAATGTATTTGATTTAATCTATATATAAAAATAAAAAGGGGAAATTTATTTATAATTAAATATTATTAAATTGAAAATTAAAAACATACTTGTATCTCAACCAAAACCGGCAGAGTTAGAAAAATCTCCTTATTTCGAATTGGCTAAAAAAAACAATATTAATATTGATTTTCATAAATTTATTAAAATTGAAGGTGTAACAGCCAGCGAATTTCGGAAAGATAAGGTTTACATAGCTGATTATTCGGCAATTATTTTTACCAGTCGTAATGCAGTAGATCATTTTTTTAGGATTGCCAAGGAAATGAGAGTTGAAATTTCTGATTCGATGAAATATTTTTGTATTTCGGAAGCTACGGCTTTTTATCTTCAAAAATATGTTCCCTATAGAAAAAGAAAAATTTTTCATGGCAAACAGACCTTTGTCGATCTGATGGATATTATTCTTAAAAAATATGCTGACGAAAATTTTCTTCTTCCTTGTTCTGATATCCAAAAAGTAAGTATTGCCAAACTTTTGGATGCTAATAAAATAAAATACAGGAGAGCTGTAATTTATAAAACTTTTGCAAGTAATCTGTCGAAAGTTGATATTGAGAAATATGATCTTTTGATTTTCTTCAGCCCATCAGGTGTTAAATCATTATTCAAGAATTTCCCTGAATATAATCAAAACAACACCTTGATTGCTGCATTTGGGCCCACAACTTCAAAAGCAGTTAAAGATTCGGGACTAAAATTAAATATTAATGCTCCAACAAAAAATGCCCCATCAATGACTATGGCTATTGAGCAATATATTAAAAAATGCAATAAGAAGAAAAAAGCTTAAGCATACTGACTAACATTGCTATATTGTTATATGGTTAAATTGTTAAATTGTTGTAAAATAACAACTTAACCACATAACAATTTTTATTGGAAAATGCAAAAACAAACTTTTAACAAAAAAGAACGCCTTAGCGGAGAAAAAATAATAACTAATTTATTCTCAAAAGGTTCAAAGTTTTTTGTTTATCCTTTTAAAGTCGTTTGGACTTCATCAAAAACGGATGTCTTTCCATCCGCAAGATTATTGATAAGTGTTCCCAAGAGTAATATCAAGAAGGCCGTTGACAGAAATTTAGTCAAAAGGCGGATCAGAGAAGCATTCAGAAAAAACAAAGAACCTTTATTGACGTCCTTTTCCAACACAAATACTCAATGTATATTTGCAATGGTTTATGTTGGCAAAAAAATAATGAAATACGGCGAACTTGAACAAAAAATAATTATTTCGATTCAGCGTTTAATAGATGATTATGAAAAAAATAGCAGGTAAATTTTTCATCTTTTTGATAAGAATTTATCAATATTCTTTATCTCCATATATTGGAAACTCATGTAGATATACTCCTACGTGTTCGGTTTATGGAGTTGAAGCAATTAAGAAATACGGGCCATTCAAAGGAGGCTGGCTCTCGTTGAAAAGGTTTTTGTCATGTAATCCATGGGGAGGAGCGGGTTATGATCCGGTTCCTTGATGGAAATACGACTGAAATACAATAGAAAAGCGATAGTAATTTGAGGACATTGGAATAATTATTCAAACTTTAGAAATCAAACAAATAAAAAATAAAACAATGAATAACAGCTACATAAAAAAGGGGATTATAATTCTTCAAATAATTATTATATTTCTTATTTCACCGGTAATAAGTCCTGCTCAAAATGAAAATAATTTTGAAATATCCAAAAATTTAGACATTTACGCTTCACTAATTCGTGATCTAAATAAATATTATGTTGACGAAATTAACTCAGGTGAATTGACAAATATTGGCATCGAAGCCATGCTTGAATCTCTTGATCCTTATACCGTTTTTATTCCCGAATCGAGAGTTGAAGATTATAGAATAATCACTACCGGACAATATGGCGGAATAGGCGCCTTAATCCATCAGAATGGTGATTATGTGTATATTTCTGATCCCTACGAAGGGTTTCCCGCTCAGAAAGTCGGTCTTCTCGCAGGTGATAAAATTCTTGAATTAAATCAAGAATCGGCCAAAGGAAAATCATCGAAAGATATTGGAAAAATGCTTAAAGGCTTGCCCGGTACTGAAGTTAAACTACTTATCGAACGAGAAGGGGAAGATGAACCTATTGAAAAATTAATTGTCAGAGAAACAATTAAACTCGACAATGTACCTTTTTACGGAATGCTGAACGAAAACATAGGATATATTTTATTAAATAGTTTCACTCAGAATGCTTCAAATGAAGCCAGAAAAGCTTATATAGATTTAAAAGATAATAATGACTTGCAAGGCCTTATTTTTGATTTAAGAGGAAACGGAGGCGGATTATTACACGAATCGGTGAATATTGCCAATTTCTTCGTTGACAAAGGAGAAATTATTGTTAATACGAAAGGGAAATTAAAAGAAAAAAGCGGAGTTCATAAAACAAGGAATATGCCGATAGATAAAAATATTCCGCTTGTTTTTTTAGTAAACAGTCGGAGCGCCTCTGCATCAGAAATTCTCTCCGGTGCAATGCAAGATGTTGACAGAGCGGTTATTGTCGGGCAAAGAACTTTTGGGAAAGGTTTGGTTCAAAACGTTTTGCCGTTGAGTTATAAATCACAAATGAAAATTACGGTAGCAAAATATTATATTCCAAGTGGCCGCTGCATTCAAGCTATTGATTATTCGCATAAAGATGAAGACGGAAATTTCACAAAAATCCCCGATTCATTAATTTCGGAATTTAAAACCAAAAACGGTAGAAGTGTTTACGATGGTGGTGGAATTGAGCCTGATATAATTTTGGAGCCACGTAAACACAGCAATATAGCAATGAATTTAATAATGAAGTTTTATATTTTCGATTACGCTACGAAATTTCATCATAAACATCCCGAAAAACCTTCTCAGGAAGATTTTATTATTACAGATGATATATATTCCAATTTTCTTGATTTTCTTAACGATAAAGATTGTAACTATACCACCAGAAGTGAAGTAGCACTAAAAAAGTTGAAGAAATCGGCTGAATCAGAAAATTATTATGCTGAAATTAAAGAAGAATTTGAAACTCTTGAAGAAGCAATAAAACAAAATAAACAGGAAGACATCCAAAAGCATTCATCTGAAATCAAGAAGCTCTTAAAATCGGAAATTCTATCAAGATATTATTTTCAAAAAGGAAGAATTGAGGCAGCAATTGATGACGATCCTGAAATAATTGAAGCCATTTCTATTCTTGAAGATACGGATAGATACAATAATATTTTGTCGGGAAGTATTGAAGAATGAGTGAGTGAATGAGAGAATGGGAGAATATTTAGGATTTCAAATCCCTGAAGGGGTTGGAAAGCTTTTGCTTGAATATTTTTAATATTTCCAAATAAAACATATAAATAATTACTATTTTTTTTAGTGCATTTATTATATGTTTATTTTTTAGTATTTTCGCATGACTAAAATTGAAATAGATGATAAAACTCAAATTTGAGCTAAGCATTGACGAATACGATTCACTTAACGAATTAAAAACAGAAGACAGGTTTTTACTTGAACAAGCAAAAAAGGCTGCCGATTCTGCTTATGCTCCCTATTCGGAATATTATGTGGGTGCTGCTTTATTACTTGAAAACGATGAAATAATTACCGCTAATAATCAGGAAAATGCTGCCTATCCCTCGGGTTTATGTGCTGAGAGGATTGCAATGTTCTATGCATCTTCACAATTCCCTAATGTTGCAGTGAAATCATTAGCTGTTTCAGCAAAGGCAAAAAACTTTAAAATCAATACTCCCGTGTCTCCATGCGGAGCCTGCCGACAGGCTTTTTCAGAATATGAAGCAATGCAAAAAAATAAAATCAGGGTAATTCTAATGGGTGAAACCGGAAAGATTCAAATTATTCAAGGAATAGAAACTTTATTGCCCCTAATGTTTCATGCCGAAGAATTGAAAAAATAAATAAAATCTTTTGTTATGAAAACAAAATTAATCTTATTATTTATAGTCTTTGTATTGTTTTCTGCAATGAAAACCGACAAATCCGCTTATCAACTTTTTAATTCGGAAGGAAAACAAATTAAATACAAAAAACTATTGAAAGCTGCAAGCGAAGCAGATATTATTCTGTTTGGCGAATTACACAATAATCCGATTTGCCATTGGCTGCAACTTGAACTTACGAAGGATTTGTTTTCATCGAAAAATGCTAATATTATTCTTGGAGCCGAAATGTTTGAATCAGATAATCAACTCATTATTAATGAATATCTTTTAGGAGTTATTAAGAAAAGGAACTTTGAAAAAGAAGCAAGATTGTGGCCTAATTACGAAACCGATTATAAACCCTTACTTGAATTTGCTAAGGAAAATGATTTGAAATTTATCGCCACCAACATTCCTCGTCGATATGCCTCTGTTGTTTATAGTAAAGGTTTTGATGCCTTAAATGACCTTGAACCTGAAGCAAAATTATTCATTGCCCCTTTACCGATTGAATACGATGCTGAATTATCGGGATATAAAAAAATGAAACAGATGATGGGGAAAATGGGCAAGCAAGCAAACGAAAACTTAGCTAAGGCACAGGCTTCAAAAGACGCAACTATGGCTTTTTTCATTCTAAAAAATCTTGAAAACGGACAAACTTTTATACATTTCAATGGAACTTATCATTCCGATAATTTTGAAGGAATAAGCTGGTATTTAAAAAGGAATAGTCCCGAATTGAAAATATTAACGATTGCAAGTGTTGAGCAGGACTCAGTTGAAAAATTGAATGAAGAATCAATGGCAGTAGCTGACTTTATACTTTGTATTCCGGAAAATATGACAAAAACTTATTAGAAATATGTAGATAAAATTCATTAATTTTATTTATGCAAAAGTAATAAACGCATTTGCAAAGAAATTCCAGATGGTTACTACTCCGATTGCAAACAGTTTAGAAACATAGAAATTAATTTTGAACTTTTTGATTATAAACCAAAGAATTAAGTTATTTATTGCAAGCCCGATTAATGAAATAATTATGAATTCGGTGTATTCAACAGCAATATCGGGGTTTGTACTTTCAAAAGTCCAAATTCGATTAAAAATATAATTAGAAGAAGCAGCGACTGTAAATCCTATTGAATTGGAAACGTATTTCTGGATTTTAAATATTTCTTTACAAAGATAAGTTACTCCAAAATCAACAAAGACACCTGATAATCCAACGGCTGCAAATTTTATAAATTTTAATAAAAATTGAGTGGTGAAAACATCTTGCATTTGTAGTTCAATTATTTATTAATTTTCAGAAAACAAGGCGAATAATTTGATTGAATGACAATTTCATAAACCATATTTTCTTAATTTTAATTTTTGCAATATTACTGCTTACAATTGAATGAGCAATACTTTCTTTTCATCATTTCTGATAATATCAACTGTGATAATTTGTCCGGGTTTTAATTTTTTCAAGCGATTCATATAGTCATAAATATTTTCAACCGACTTTCCGTCAACCGCAATAATCAAGTCTCCTTTTTGCATTCCTCCTTTTTTAGCAGGGCCATCCGGCCTGACACCGCCAACCCCGAGTCCCTTCAAATCTGTGGAGGTGAAATCGGGCATTATTCCGAGAGTGACTTTCAATCTTCCACGAAAGTTTGTGTTTTTTTTCGGCCCTGCTTCCTGAAAAGTCAAAGCAGAATCGCGTCTGGATAAATCGTCGATAACATTCACCAAATAAACAGAAATTGTTTTTTGTCCCTCAAAATTAATTTTATCAATATCATCGAATGGTGTATGATAATCTTCATGCGCCCCGGTTGAAATAAAAAACACAGGAATGTTTTCAGAATAAAATGAAGCATGATCGGAAGGGCCAAAACCTTCAGGAGAAAAGCTCAAATTAATATCTGCTCCCTTCACATTATTATTCAAAATTCTCTCGGCTTCTTTTGACGTTCCTGTCCCGCCGATAAGAATTTTATTTGATTCATTCAGGCGGCCGATCATATCAATATTTACCATTGCATCAATATTTTTCAAATCAATTAGAGGATTATTAACAAAATATTTAGATCCAAGAAGCCCCATTTCTTCACCTCCGAAAGCCATAAAAATAATGCTGCGTTTATTATTGTTTTGTGCTGCAAGTTTTTCAGCAATTTCGATAATTCCGGCTATTCCCGAAGCATTGTCGTCAGCTCCATTATGCACGGCAATGGTATCAGGTATTCTTGAACCTGAGCCATATCCGCCCATTCCAAGATGATCGTAATGTCCACCGACTATAATATATTGATCTTTTAATATCGGGTCATTACCTTCTAAAACTGCAATCACATTCTGTGTTTTAACTTTATGTTGTAGAGTTTCTGTTTCTGCAAAAAGCTCACATGGAATTGCAAAAGAAAGAGGCTTTTGAGTTTCAATGATTTCATTTTCGACCTGTTCTATTGTCTTTCCACTTATTTCGAGAATTTTATCGGCAAGATTTCTTTTTATATTCAAAACCGGAATTCCCGAACCCGATTTTGTTTTATCATAATATAAAGTAACGAGTTTATCGGTTTCGTCAAATTTAATTCCAGACACCAATAAAACACCTGCTGCACCCTTATCTTTAGCAGTCAAAACCTTATCTCTTGCTTTTACAAAATCATAAAATTTACTGTCGGGATTGTCAGGTTCAGGATCGCCTCTTAAAACCATCACCCATTTTCCATTTACATCAATATTTTCATAATCATTCCATTTTAAACTATCTAAGTCAAGATCAAAACCATATCCACCAAAAACCACTTGTGAAATTAATTTTCCATTACTGCTGAATGAATAAGGAATATAATCCTCGTTCGGTTTTGCGGAATAATCACCAATTTTTAATGAATTATTATCGCCGAGGCTGACTTCTGTAACAATTTCAAAATACTGAAAACCATCATCTGCCAAAGGTTTTAATCCCATTTCAGTAAAGCGATTTTTAATATATTCGGCAGATAATAATCCTCCGGGTGTACCCGGTTTTCTGCCCTTTATCGAATCGGAAGCTAAATATTCAATATGTTCTTTTAGTTCCGTGGTCGTAATTTCAGGTTCTTCAATTGCCTGAGCAAACAATAAACTCAGATTGAATAAAACGATGATTAATGTACTTATTAATTTTTTCATAGTAATTATGTTTGAATAATTTCAGAGTGGTTTTTCCCTAATTAAATTTGTTTTTCCATTATTTTTGCTGTGGCTGAAGCTGGAACTAAAAATGAAAAAACTTTCATTATTTTATTTCTCATTCCCGGAATAACAACTTTTTTACCCGAAAACATAGCCTTTAATCCTATTTCTGCAACTTCTTTGGCTGTATGCTGATTTTTTGAGCTGAATAGAATTCCTTCGGTCTTTGCTTGTGCAACAGCAAAAAAACGTGTTTTGGTCGGACCTGGAGAGAGTACACTTACATTGATATTGTGTTTTTTAAATTCCTCCCTCAGTCCAAATGAAAAGCTTAAAACAAACGCTTTGGTTGCGGCATAAGCTGAAAAATATGGCAATGGTTGATAGGCGGCAGTTGAAGCCACATTCAAAATGTTTCCACTACCAAGTTGTTTCATTTTTTCTCCAAACAAATTACATAATGAAGCTAAAGTGATCATATTTAAAGTTAACATTTGTTTTAGCCTTTTATTATCCATTGAAATGCTTTCACCAAAAATTCCAAAGCCGGCATTATTAATCAGAATATCAACCTCAATTTCATTTTCCAAACATTTATCAAAAAGCCTTTGTGCTGCATCTTCCTTAGAAAGATCTATTGGAATTATTTCAATCAAATCTTTATTTGGACTTTCATCTTTAATTTTCCTTAATTGCTCTTCGTTTCTGCTGACTAACACAAGTTTATATTCTTTCTTCCGGAGAATTTTAAACATTTCGTACCCGATTCCGTTTGAAGCTCCCGTAATTAGTATGGTTTTCATTTTGTATTTATTTACTGTTATTCAATAGTGATAAATGTTTTAATTGAAAGTTGGAACCGAAAGCTGATCTGATTATACATTGCAGGTATTTTAATTAATAATTATTATTGTTATCCATTTTTCAAATAATGATTCCATAAAAATCACCCTATTTCCACTATTTTCCTAATATTTCTATTTCACCTATTCAAAAATTTAACCTTCATTCATCAAATACAGCCGAGTTACCAAAATACATTTTATCATACTTATTTGAAGGGGATTCCAAGAAATCGCCAATATCTAAATCCCTCCACTTTTCATCAATTCTTCTGA
>CAZBSL010000028.1:0-3040 GCA_964494265.1 uncultured Bacteroidales bacterium | reverse complement strand
GATTCCAAGAAATCGCCAATATCTAAATCCCTCCACTTTTCATCAATTCTTCTGATAATTTTTTTATCGGAAACAATTATATTGGGCCATGGTCTTGAAAAACCATCATATTTCTTTGTCTTTCTTGTTGCATCGATAAAAATACCCGGATATTTTTCCCCATCTGTTTTATCAATAAAAAAACAATCACGTTCAGGATCAATATTATTTGAAGAAATCCACACTACGGTTTTTAAATCGAAAACATCAAGGCAATCATCAACGAAAACAATAAATTTTATATTTTTTATTGTGTCAGAAGAAACAATTTCTTTGCTAATTTCTAAAGCATGATTTTTTTTGTTCTTTTTTATTGAAATGATTAAAAACGATAAATCCATTTCCGTAAGATCAGAATTAATTGCTTCTATTTCAGGATGAGTTTTTAAGATTTTTTCAACTTCAATAAATAAGGGTTTTTTCTCCTTTGGTATTTTTTTTAATGATTTCGTTTTGCTCGCATCAATTCCTATTTTACTGCCAAAAGTAAACACATCGCATGAATGATCAAGAACATCAGCAGGGCCCTTAGTGAAAATAACATCCCTCAAAGGATCGGTGTTTTCAGTAATTGCTTTGGCAACTTCAAAATAATCATCAATATTCACATCTTCATCGCAGCCGATAAAAATTTTGTTGAACATCATTTGCCCGGCTCCCCACAAGGAATTCATTATTTTCAAAGCTTGTCCGGGATAAGATTTCACAAAATTAAAAATAGTAATATTGTGAAAAACACCTTCGACAGGCATGTTAATATTCTTTATTTCAGGGACAAGGCTTAATTTTATCGGCATAAGAAAAATTCTTTCCGTTGCTTTGCCAATCCAAGCATCTTCCTGTGGAGGTATGCCGACAATAGTAGCCGGATACACAGCATTTTTTCGATGGGTAATGCAGGTGATATGAAATTTCGGGTAATAATCTTCGAGAGAATAAAAACCTGTATGGTCGCCAAAAGGGCCTTCAAGAATAAAGTCCTCTGATGGATCGACATACCCCTCAATAACAAAATCAACATCTGCCGGAATTTCAAGTTCGTTGGTCAGGCATTTTACAAGTTCAACTTTCTTTTTTCGAAGAAAACCTGCAAAAATATATTCATCGAAATTATCGGGTAGCGGTGCGGTAGCTACATATGTATAAACAGGATCACCGCCAAGTGTAACAACCACAGGCATTTTTTTGTTCAACTTTTTATATTGAAAAAAATGCCGAGCAGAATTCTTATGCAAATGCCAGTGCATTCCGGTCAAATCAGGCTTAAATATCTGCATGCGATACATCCCAATATTTCGGTTACCGGTTTCTAAATCTTTGGTGTGCACTACCGGCAGAGTAATAAATTTCCCACCATCTTTTGGCCAACACTTTAAAACCGGTAATTTATCAATATCGGGTTTTTCCATTATAACTTCCTGACAGCTTCCCCTTCCTTTTATATTTTTTGGTAAGTATGAAGAAATACTATTTAGCGTTGGAAGTATTTTCAATTTTTCAAAAAACCCATCCCTTGGCGAAGAAATTTCATCAACAATTTTTTTTATTTCTTTTGAAACATCATTGAGATTGTTAACTCTTAGAGCAATGCACATGCGTTTTTCCGAACCCATTGAATTTATTAAAACCGGAAAATCGTAGCCCGTATTTTCAAATAATAAAGCAGGGCCGTTATTTTTTATTATCCTGTCGGTAATTTCTGCTATTTCCTGATCGGGCGAAACATAAGTTTTTATTCGAATTAATTCGTTTGCAGCTTCGAGTTCATTAATAAATTGCCAAAGGTTTTTGAAGGCCATATTACCAAATTTTACTTTTTTAAAATTATTCTACAAAAATAGACTAAATAATATTTAGCCCAAAAAGGCTTGTGATTCGATAAATTTTATGATTTTTGTAGAAATAAAAGATTGTATTCCAAATCTAAAAAATAAATGACTGATAACCACAAAAAAATACTTTCCGTATTAAATTTCAAACGTATTTTAATACCTGTTATATTGGGTTTAGGTGTTGCAGGCTATTTATTTTATAGAAGTTATGACAAAGAAGTTTTTGAAAATATTCATTGGGTTTGGTATTCTTATCTTTGGCTTTTTCTTGCAATATGTTTAATGGGAGTTCGTGATGTTGCGTATATGTATCGAATCAGGCTCTTAACCGACAAGCAATTAAGTTGGCGAAAAAGTTTCCAAGTCATAATGTTATGGGAGTTTGCATCTTCTGTAACGCCTTCGGTGGTTGGGGGTTCGGCAGTTGCATTATTTATCGTAAACAAAGAAGGAATAAATATGGGAAGAACCACAGCTATTGTTATGATTACTGCTTTCCTCGACGAAATGTTTTATATTTTAATGGTTCCAATAGTTGTTATTCTCGTTGGATATAAAAGCCTGTTTATAACAGGTGCAAGTTTTGCAATTTTTAATTCAAAATTCGGGTCGCTCGGAATATTTATTATCGGTTATGTTTTCATTTTAATTTTAACATCAATAATAATTTACGGTGTTTTTATCAACCCGAGAGGATTCAAATGGATATTAATAAAAATATTTAAACTCAAGTTTTTGCGAAAATGGCTTCCAAAAGCTGTTGACACCGGAGATCAGATAATAACCACTTCAAAAGAAATGAAGGGTAAATCTTTCGTTTTTTGGGTAAAAGCTTATGTTGCAACACTTTTTTCGTGGACAGCAAGATATTGGGTTGTGAATTGCATGATTTTGGCTTTTGTTGCTGTGGATGATCATTTTTTAATTTATGCAAGACAATTGGTTATGTGGGTAATATTATTAATTAGCCCGACGCCTGGGGGTAGCGGAGTTGCCGAATTTGTTTTTTCCGATTTTCTAAGACAATTTATTCCTATTGGATTAGCTCCTGCACTTGCTTTACTTTGGCGAATAATTAGTTTTTATCCATATTTATTTATTGGAGCTATAATTCTGCCCGGTTGGCTGAACAGGGTTTATTCAAAAACTAAAAAAACTTAAAACTTTAT
>CAZBSL010000027.1:18623-22228 GCA_964494265.1 uncultured Bacteroidales bacterium | reverse complement strand
ATAAAATATGTTCCTTCCGGATTATGAAATTTATAATTTCGGCTCATGCCTACAAAGATAATGTTTTTTTAATTGCTGCTTTTTGCAAACCACACGATACAATCGTACGGTAGAGGGGACAATATTGATAGAAAAATTTTTCTTTTTTTCATTTGTGAAAATAAAACAACTATTTTTTCTTACTTTTGAAATATTGAAAAAAATAGGTTTTTATGATAAATAGTAATCAATATCAAATTTTCGATGATCCGCTTCGATATTATAATGCGATGGTTGAAGATATTGAAAATGCTAAGGATAATATTTGTTTAGAAATTTATAGAATTGGAAACGATTCGATTGGAATACGTTTTAAAGATGTTCTGACAAGAAAAAGTAAAGAAGGAGTAAAAATAAAATTATTAATAGATTCATGGGGAGTTAGCTCTTTACCGGATAATTTTTTTAAAGATTTAGAAAAATTTGGTGGTGAAGTTCGGTATTTTAAAAAAATCAAAATCAACTTTGATTTCTTTACAAAAAGCCATAGACGTAATCATAGAAAAATTCTAATAATAGATGATAATATTACTTATATAGGTTCTTCAAATATTACTGAATACAATTTGAATTGGAGAGAGTTAGTGATTAGGATGACAGGAGATATTGCTTCTTCATTTAAAAGAATTTTTAAATATGATTTTAAAATATACAATAAATATATTTTTGATAAAATTGGTTATACACAATCAATTAGTCATAATGGATTTGAAATTTTGCGTGAAGTACCTTCAATTACAAAACAAAGAATAAATCGAAAATATATCCGCTTAATAAAAGACGCTAAATTTCAGGTGATTATTGAAACACCATACTTTTTACCGGGTTTTATGCTAAGAAAGGCATTAAGTGATGCAGGAAAACGCGGAATTGATGTAAAAGTAATCATACCTATGCATTCTGATATCAGGTTAATTGATATACTTAGAAACAAATACTTAGGGCAGTTGGACAGAAACCATGTAAAATTTTTATTTTATTTACCACATAATTTGCATGCTAAAATTCTATTGATTGATAATGAATTGTTTTCAATTTCCTCAGCAAATTTCGACTATCGAAGTTTCAGATATCAGCATGAAATTGCTTTAATAGGAACAGATAAATCTATTTTATCCCAATTAAAAACTCATGTTAATGGAACTTTAGTTGACTGTGAAAGATTTAACTACGAAAAATGGAAAGTGAGGCCTTTGATTCAAAAGTTCGTTGAGTGGCTATTGTTACCGTTTAGGCATTTATTGTAATCATTTACTCCCTCATTATTTTTTCGTAAATTTTTTGTTGCTTGCATTTACCAGCACGACACCGATAATTATTACTGATATCCACAATAAATTAATGATACCTAAGCTCTCTCCATCCATAATTCCCCATAGTAATGCAACAACAGGGATTAAATATGTGATTGATGTAGCAAAAATAACATTAGTCATTTTAATTAATTTATTAAAAGCAATTAGGGCAATAGCAGTCCCGAAAACTGCTAAAATTGAAATATAAATAATTCCTTCGCTAAAGTTATTGTCGTATTTCAATTGGTGTAAAATATCTGTAAAACCTAACAAATAAAAAATTAAAGGAATCCCAACAATAAAAAATGAAAAGGCAGCAATCGAAATCGCATCAAGATCGTAAAGTAAATATTTTATAATGTTTGCACTAATTCCATAACATGTAGTCGCAATTATAATATATATTCCATAACTGAAATTAAATTCAAGTGATTTGCCTCCGCTTATACTTAAAAGTCCGATAGTTCCAAGAAGCCCAATAATTATGCCTAAAACATTATACCATTTTGTTTTCAGATGAAAAAATAATAAACCTATCAAAAGAGTCAATAAGGGGGTAAGAGAATTTAAAACACCTGCGAGATGACTATCAATTCCGGTTTGAGCTTTTGCAAACAAAAACGGAGGTAAAAGCCCATTCAGAACTCCAAGTATTGCAAGAAGTTTCCATTGTTTCAAAGAAATTCTTGAAAACCGAAGAATAACAAATGGCAATAGTACCAGACTCGAAATTGCTGTTCGCAAAGCCCCGACTTCATTGCTTGAAAAAACTGTTAATCCTTTTTTTATCAGAATAAATGAACTACCCCAAGTTAAAATAAGTAAGAAAAAAATTACCCAGACTAAAACTGAGGATTTTTTTTTGCTGTTAATAACAGAATTAAGTTTTTGGTTCATTCAGAAATAATTAAAGAAACAAAAGCTATGCGTTTTTAATATCTTTATAGTTAAAAATTTGTGGCTAAAGTATTAAATTATTTCACAATATAGTTTTGAAAAAGCAATGATTTGCATAATTTTTTTAAATTTGCATAAAGAAAGAATTTTAAAAACTATGGATCAATTATTTTTATTTACATCAACAATTTTTATGGGTTTTTTTGCAATTATGAATCCATTAGCCAATGCACCAATTTTTATTGCATTAACACAAAATATTGAAGACAATAAAAAGAAAAAGAAAATTGCATTTAATTCAGTTCTATATGCATTCATTATTGTTGCTGTGTTTTGTATATCAGGGCAAATAATATTTAAATTATTCGGAATAACTTTACCTGC
Source organism: uncultured Bacteroidales bacterium (assembly GCA_964494265.1). Taxonomy (GTDB): domain Bacteria; phylum Bacteroidota; class Bacteroidia; order Bacteroidales; family JAEINX01; genus JAEINX01. The sequence goes on along the minus strand of CAZBSL010000027.1, from coordinate 19,613 downwards.
TTTTCAAATTACAGGAGGTGCTTTGTTGTTTTTGGTAGGATTTCATATGGTTAACGGCCAGCATTCGGCTGTTCAGCATCCGAACTCTGATCATGTAAAAGAAGAAGTTAAACAAAAAGTTAAAGATGCCAGTTCAAGTATTGCAATTTCTCCCTTAGCAATACCACTTTTGGCAGGACCCGGTACAATTTCCACAGCCATGAATTTTGTTGGAGAAAAATCGGGATTGGATCCATTTTGGCATACAACATTAGTTGTTGGTGTTTTTCTGTCGATGTGTGTTATAACCTATTTGTTTTTTATAGGAGGGCAAAGAATTGTGAAGTTTCTCGGACATGGCGTTATCGATGTAATATCCAGGTTAATGGGTTTAATTCTTGCTGTAATTGCCGTACAAATGATAATTTCAGGTATTAAGAATACTGTTGACATGTTCTTTCATTAATTTTTTTGTAAGTTATAATAAATCTATTTAATCAGCGTATTAATAGAAATTGCCATTATTATAAAGAAAGTATGGATTTTTATCCCCAAAAAAATAAAGTAGTATATTTGTAAAAAAAATTAATAAAAACTGTTCATGAAAAAATTATTGATTATCCTTATTAGCTTGATTATTGTTACCAATAGTTATTCGCAAATTATCAGCGAAAGCACTAAGAAGAAATTTAGTATTGGTGTTGATTTGTTTTCAGATATTTGGGTTGATGTTCCAAGTAGTATTTCACAACGAACCATAAACAAAGGCTTTGATATTTTCGGAATGTATAACTATCAATTAGGAAAAAGTAATTTTAGTTTTGCAGTTGGAGCAGGTTTAGGAACTCATAACTTTTTTAGTAATAGTATGATTAAGGATGTCAGAAGCGATTCCATTGTTTTTGACATTATCCCTGATTCAATAAGTTATAAAAAGAGCAAAATATCGGTAACATATTTGGATGTTCCAATAGAATTCAGGTTTAGATCCAAAGGGAAATTTAAAATGTC
>CAZBSL010000027.1:10117-18523 GCA_964494265.1 uncultured Bacteroidales bacterium | reverse complement strand
ATAACCTTTATGCCTTTCTGAGATCACATAAAATAGACAAGAGAAAACATCATTATAGTTCCGGTTAAAAACCCTGCATAAACTTGTGCAGAATTATGTGCATTAAGTTTTAATCTGGAAAAACCGATTATTCCTGAAATTAATATCAGTAAAAGGATAAATTGAGGGATATTTAAAATTGCTAAAACCGACAATCCCAGAAATGTTCCTAAAACTCCGCCAATTGCAATCATGTGAATGCTGATTTTCCAGAAAAAATTAATAAATAATGCAGTAATTATTAATAAAGTTGAACCAAGTATCAAAATATGAAAAACATATGATATTTGTATTCGGCTTAAAAGATAATATGACAAATAATAAAAAATTGCTGTTGTAATAAATGGGTAGATTCGTTCCTGGCGACTTTCCATTTTTAATGACCTGATCATACCTTTTCGCAACATTATAAATATTGAAAGTAAAGGAAATAAAATAGTAGTTATAAAAATCATAGTTAGAATTAACCACTTTATATTTAATGGAATAGTTAGAGAAAAAAAAGAATATTGAAAAAACATTAAAAACAAAAGTGCATAACTTGGCATTAAGATAGGATGAAAAACATAAGAAATGATTTTTGCAATTTTTGTCTCCATAAAATCAGGGTCGTAATTAGGAATGATAAATAAATCTTCAGGAAAAAATTATAATTCTTTTCGAAGACGGGCAACCGGTATGTTTAACTGCTCACGATATTTTGCAACGGTCCGGCGAGCTATCGAATAGCCTTTTTCTTTAAGAATGTTAGTTAATTGTTCGTCAGTCAATGGTTTGCTTTTGTTTTCAATTTCAATACAATCAGACAGGATTTTTTTGATTTCTCGTGTCGAAACTTCTTCGCCATTACTGGTTTGCATTGATTCGGAGAAGAAACTTTTTAAAAGAAATGTCCCAAAAGGTGTTTGAACATATTTGCTGTTTGCTACTCTTGAAATTGTTGATATGTCGAGGTGTACTATCTCAGCAATATCTTTAAGTATCATTGGCCTTAATTTGGTTTCATCGCCGGTTAGAAAATAGGCTTTCTGATATTCCATGATTGTTTTCATGGTAATATAAAGTGTGTTTTGCCGCTGTTTGATAGCGTCAATAAACCATTTTGCAGAATCAATTTTTTGTTTTACAAAACTAAAAGCGTCTTTGCTTTTTTTATTTTTTTTATTATTTGAGTATGCTTCGAGCATATCGAGATAGGATTTATTTAATCTTAGCTCGGGAGCATTTTTTGAATTTAAAGTTAATTCCAATTCACCATTATTATTTGTTATAATAAAGTCAGGTAAAATATAATGATTCATTTTTGAGGTTTCGGCAAGCGAATTACCCGGTTTTGGATTAAGTTTTAATATTTCATTAAGAGCATCTTTTAGCTCATTTTCGGTGATTCGTGCTTTTTTAATTATCTTATCGTAATGTTTTTTTGTTAATTCATTAAAATATCTTTCAACTATTGTGATGGCGAGATCAATATCTTTTGTTTCTTTTTTACGATTTAGTTGAATCAATAAACATTCCTGAAGGTTTCTTGCCCCAATTCCTGAGGGATCAAAATCCTGAATGATTTTTAAAACATTTTGAATTTCATCAGTAGTTGCCTTAATATTCTGAGTGAATGCAAGATCATCAACCATTGATGAAAGGTCGCGAACCAGATAGCCTGAATCATCAAGATTACCGATGATGTTAAAACCTATTAATACATCCCTTGAGCTAAGATCACGTAATCCTAATTGTGAAATCAGCATTTCTTGAAAACTTGTGCCTGATACGAAAGGACTTTCTTTTCTTTCATCATCAAGGCTTGTATTAAATGAATTCAGTTTGTACGATGGAATTTCATCATCACTTATATAATCATTTAAATCAAATTCATCCTCTTTATTATATTCTTCGGTTTTTTCTTCCTCAAAAGTTTCATCAGGATTGTCTTGAATATCCATTTCCTCATTATCTTCAAAAGTATCTTCGGCATTGCTCAATTCTTCCAAAGCAGGATTTTCCTCAATTTCTTGTTTTATTCTTTGTTCAAGTGCAATAGAAGGTATCTGCAACAACTTCATTACCAGAATCTGCTGTGGGGATAATTTCTGTAATAATTTTTGTTGTAGTTTTAGGTTTAACATAATACCTCTATCTTTCTAAGTTCAAAACTTCAATTATTTTTTTTAATGCAAAGTACAACTTTTTATTGATTGTTCAAAAAAAAGATTTTTATTTTATTAAATAATGTGTTTAAGCTTCATTCTTTTCTAAAAATTAGCATTTTGGGGTGTTCTCGGAAATGGAATTACATCACGAATATTACTCATTCCCGTTATAAATAATACTAATCGTTCAAATCCAAGGCCGAAACCGCTGTGAGGAGCAGTTCCAAATTTTCTGGTCTCAAGATACCACCACAGATCTTTTTCCGGAATTTCTAATTCTTGAATTCTTGAATAAAGTTTTTCGTAAACTTCTTCTCTTTGCGACCCTCCGATTATTTCACCAATTCGAGGAAATAAAACATCTAAAGCTCTGACAGTTTTATCATCATCGTTTTGTTTCATATAAAATGCTTTAATTTCTTTAGGATAATCGGTGAGCATAACAGGTTTCTTGAAATGCTTTTCAACTAAATATCTTTCATGCTCCGATTGTAAATCAAGTCCCCAACCAACAGGGAATTCAAATTTTTGATTAGATTTTTCTAATATATCAACAGCTTCGGTATATGATAATCTTTCAAATTTATTTTCAAGAACTGATTTCAAACGTTCAATCAATTCGTTATCATACATTTTATTTAAAAATTCCAAATCATCATAACAATTTTCCAAAGCATATTTTGTAAGATATTTTAAGAAATCTTCGGCCAAATCCATATTATCATCATTGTCGTAGAAAGCCATTTCGGGTTCAACCATCCAAAATTCAGCGAGGTGCCGCGGAGTGTTTGAGTTCTCGGCTCTAAAAGTTGGCCCGAAAGTATAAATTTGAGAAAGTGCTAAAGCTCCAGCTTCGCCTTCTAATTGTCCGGAAACTGTAAGGTTTGTTTCTTTCCCGAAGAAATCTTTTGAATAATCTGTTTTTCCATCCTCTGTCAATGGGGGATTCTGACTATCTAAAGTTGTAACTCTGAACATTTCCCCTGCTCCCTCACAGTCAGAGCCCGTAACGATTGGTGTGTGAAGATAATAAAATCCATTATCGTTATAATATTTATGAATAGCATAAGCCATTGCATGTCTGATTCTTAATACTGCTCCAAAAGTATTTGTTCGCGGACGAAGATGTGCAATTTCTCTTAAAAATTCAAGAGTATGTCCTTTTTTTTGCAAAGGATAAGTCTCGGGGTCGGCTGAGCCGTAAACTTCAATTTCCCCGGCTTGAATTTCAGAATTTTGACCCTTGCCCATTGACTCGACAAACTTTCCGGTAACCGATAAACTGGCACCTGTTGTGATTTGTTTAATGATGGCTTCATCGAAATTTGCAATATCAGCAACAATCTGAATGTTATGGATTGACGAACCGTCATTTAATGCAATAAAAGCAATTTTTTTATTTCCACGTTTAGTTCTAACCCATCCTTTAACTTGAACATCTCTATCGAAATCTTTTGATTTTATCAAATCGCAAACCATGCTTCTTTTTAATTTTCCCATTTATTTTTAGTATTAAGCAAATACAAATTAATTCGTTATCATAAATTTTTTGCAAAAAAACAATATTTTACTCATTAAATCAAAAAAAAGACAAAGTAGAAGAATTGTTTTAAAATTTATAGTAAATATAGTGTTGTAAATGTAAGGAATATATAATTCTAAGAAATTTTTCGAAAATATTATTTTAACTTGAGTTTGTTTTTTTTAACAAAAACAAATTACCCAAATTAAAAATATTGATAATAATTTTGTTTTAGTCTTTGTATATTTGCATAAAATTTATTCTCCACAAAATATGAGTTTGAATTTACAAATAAGTCCGTTAAAAAAATGGCTTGGAGACTATAAGTATCCTTTGGTAATTAGTGGCCCTTGTAGTGCTGAATCCGAAGACCAGGTTCTGGAAACTGCTCTTCAACTTTCAAAAATTCCAAACGTAAAAATATTTAGGGCAGGAATTTGGAAACCGCGAACGAGGCCCGGCGATTTTGAAGGTGTTGGAGATATAGGTTTGCAATGGTTGAAAAAAGTCAAGCAAAGAACAAAATTATTGACAACGGTTGAGGTGGCTAATCCTATGCACGTTGAAAAATGTTTGGAAAACAATATTGATGTTTTGTGGATTGGAGCGCGAACTGTTGTAAATCCTTTTTCGATTCAGGAAATTTCAAATGTTTTGAAAGGAGTAGATATTCCGGTGATGATAAAAAATCCGGTAAATCCCGACCTGAAATTGTGGATTGGGGCAATCGAGCGAATTTATAATGCCGGTATTAAAAAAATCGGAGCTATACACAGAGGTTTTTATATATATGATAATAAAGTTTACAGAAATCAACCGATGTGGGAAATCCCAATTGAATTGAAACGATTGCTTCCTAATCTTCCTATAATTGTTGATCCGAGTCATATTTGTGGAAACAGACCCATGCTTCCTACTATTTCACAACGTGCGATGGATTTGGGAATGAGTGGTTTAATGATAGAAACCCATCCAAATCCCGCAAATGCTTTAAGTGATGCCGAGCAGCAAATTGAACCCATAAAATTAGAGGCCTTACTCTCAAAACTAATTATCAGAAAGCAAAAAGGGGATATTGATTTTGAAAATAAATTAGAAGAATTGCGGTCTAAAATTGATGAAATAGACAGGGAATTTATCGAAGTTCTTGCGCATAGAATGCAAGTTGTTGACCAAATAGGAAAATATAAACAAGAGAATAAAATCACGGTTTTGCAATTAAAACGCTGGAATTCTATTATCAATGATAGATTAAAATCAGGAAAAAAGCTTGGAATACATGAAATTTTTCTTGTTAAACTTCTTGAACTTATACATTTAGAATCGATTCGCCGACAGACAAATATCGTAAGAAATTCAAAAAAAATATAGAATTAATAGTATTATTGCAATGTTTTAATTGTGGAAATATATCACATCCATCGCTTTTTTTTGAAGAATAGTATCATTGTAAAAGCAATTACAAGCATCGCAATAATCACTAACCAAAACGAATACGGGCTATTTTGAAAAGGCAATCCCACATTCATTCCGTAAAGTCCTGTTAAAAAAGTCAATGGAAGTAAAATAGAAGAAACCAATGTGAGAACCTTCATTATTTCGTTTATTTTATTGGCCTGCAACGAATCGAAAGTTTTCGAAAAGCCTTCGATTAATTCCCCATAATCTTCGGTCAAATCCCAAATTTTTTGGTAGTAGTCAAGAATATTACCCCAATACTCCTCCATATTTTCGGCATACCCTTCAATTTGACCGGTTTCAAATTTATGAAAAAGTCGCAACTGAGGTTTAAAAGTCGTATTTAATAAAATGATGTTTTTTCGGATTATGGAAATTAATTCAATAATTTTTTCTGCATTTTTACTAAATAACTCTCTGTTAATAAATTCAAGTTCAATACCCATTTTTCGGATTACAAACAAAGAATCGGCCATTAAGCGTTCAAGTATTTTATATAATAAGGCATCACTTGTTCCCACTTCGAATTCTTCTTTATCTTTTTCCTGAACCTTTGCTTCTTCAAACATCTTTGTAACAACCCAATGTGACTTTCCAATTGTAATAATATAATCTTCACCCCAGAAAATTTTAACTTCTTTAGTATTAAGAAAAACTTCATCTTTCTTTATGCTCGGAAAATGTAGAATTAGAAAATAGTAATCATCGTAAATGTCTATTTTTGACCGCTGGTTCTGGCTTCGACAGTCTTCAATATCAAGAGGGTGGAAATGAAAATTGTCCGTTAAATATTGAAAATCTTCCTCCGTTGGGCTAAGGATATGATGCCATTTTAAAGCACCTATTTTTATAGTTTCAATCATAGGCCATCCCCTTTATTTTAAGAATTCGAATTTTACATCCCTTAATTACTTTTTATATATTTTAAGTGCCCAAAAGTAAGTAAATAAATGGTATTTTGACTTTTTTGTTGGGAAAATATTTGATAAATATTTTTTGCAGTAAAAAGCACAAAGAAAAAACCAAAAGATTATAACTTATTTTTTTAACATTTCTAATTGTTTCCTTAATGATTTCATTTGAATCAGGAAAATGTTTTATTAACAAAACAATCCAATGTTTTCATTGTTTCTTCAGGTGCTTCAATAAATCCCATGTGGCCGACTTTGCCTAAAATTAAAACTTCGGAATGAGAGGGTAAAACGGTTTGTACAAGTATTTTATCAACCGGAATTCTTGAATCTTTTTTGCCGACAATAAAAAGTATAGGTACTGAAATTTCAGTTAATAAATTAATTTTTGCGCTCCTTTCTTTCATGCCGCTTTGAGCTGCAATTATTGTTTCTTTAGGTATTTGCCTTGCTTTTTCCTTTTGATCTTCAATATATTCATTTAGTTTCTCGAGATTTTCCGGAGCAAATAATTCAGAAATAAATTGATTGATAAAACCTTTACGATTTAAATTAACTGCATTGATTGCTCTTTCACGATTGATTTTAGCTTCAGGAGTATCGGGCATAGCATGAGAATGAAACAAACATAAGCCTTGAAGAAAATCAGGGTGTTTTTCTGCAAATGATAAAGCTGCATAACCTCCCATTGAATGGCCTGCCATCACACATTTTTCAATTTTTAAATTGTCGAGAACAGCTTTTACGGTTTCGGCCATAAAATCCATTGTATGTGCTTCTGAAAAATTTTCGGTTTTTCCATGCCCGGGTAGATCAATGCTAATCACCCTGTATTTCTTTGAAAGTACTGTTGAAAAATCTTTCCAAATTTCAAGTGATCCCAAAAATCCATGTAATAAGATTAAGGGATTTCCGCTTCCTTCGTCTCTAAAATTTATTTCTTTGTTTTGAAATTTTATTTGTTTTTCCATGATTTCAATTGAGAATTTACATTTGAGATTTCAGAATTTTGTTTTTATAAAAAAGTGATGCCATCCAAAAAAGATAAAAATTCTCAAATCAAAATTTATAATTTCTAACCATCATTCAACTTCATATGAATTCGTGATGAAAGAATATCAATTGCTACTTGATTTGCACCACCTTGGGGAATTATTAAATCGGCAAATCTTTTCGATGGCTCGATAAATAATTGATGCATAGGTTTTACAAATTTTTCGTAATGATTAAGAACTTCTTTAAACGAACGCCCTCTTTCTTCGATATCACGCCAAATTATTCTCATCAGGCGATCATCGGCATCGGCATCTACAAAAACTTTAATATTAAAACGGTCACGCATCCGCGGATTTGTTAAAATCAATATTCCTTCAACAATAAGTACTTTAGTTGGTTCAACAGGCATTGTCTCTTCCGCCCTCGAACATGTCAGGTAAGAATAAATCGGCATTTCGATTCTATTTCCTTTGATTAACTCATCAATATGGCTCACCAATAGTTTAAATTCAATTGATGATGGGTGATCGAAATTTATTTTTGCTCGTTGTTCGGCTGAAAGATGGCCGTTGTCTTTATAATAAAAATCCTGCGAAATTACTGTTACTGAACCTTCCGGCAACCTTTTTATCATTTTTTTTACAACCGTTGTTTTACCGGAACCAGAACCACCGGCTATTCCAAGTACTAACATAAACTCTATTATTAAAATTGCTTCAAAAGTAATACAATTTTGAAAATTTTGAAGGTCGATAATAAATGATGTTTTTAGAAAATTATAATGACAAAGATTCAAGCTCCTTAAAAGCAGGCGTAGAATAAATGTTTAGGCCGGATTCATAATTGAAACACAAAAAAAATAGGCATAGCAATTATGCCTTTGAAAAATGGAAAGTTAATACGTTTTAATGTAAATTTGCCAAATGCAAAAGCATTTAATTTTTAAGGGAAATATTTATTGGGTTCTGATAATTAGGCTTGCTATAATTCTTGATCTCTATTGGATGTCGAGATTATTATTGTGGGTTTTTAATCCTTTGTATTTCTCAGGATTAGGATTTTCCGGTTTTTTTGAAGTTTTGTTTTATGGCTTAAGATTCGATATTTCTGCTTTAATGATGGTAAATTTGCCAATAATTTTCTTATGCTTGTTACCGTTTAACTTTACTTATAATAAAATTTATCAGCAAATTACAAGTTTTATTTTCTACTTATTTAATTCTATAGCACTCGCAGCAAATTTTATTGATATAATTTATTTTCGGTTCACACTTAAACGAACAAGCGGCGATATCTTTAATTATTTTGCTAACGAAGATTCGCAATTTCT
>CAZBSL010000027.1:0-10017 GCA_964494265.1 uncultured Bacteroidales bacterium | reverse complement strand
AACGAACAAGCGGCGATATCTTTAATTATTTTGCTAACGAAGATTCGCAATTTCTTGGATTAATCCCGCAATTTATTTTTGACTTCTGGTATATTTTTCTGCTTTGGCTGGCTTTTATTTTCCTGATGATATTTTCCTGCAAAAAAATTCAGCCCGAATTAAAAACATCTTCAAAGTCAAAAATTAAAGTTTATTCTTTAAGAATAATATTTTCACTTTTGTTTTTGTTTATTTCAATTATAGGTATCCGTGGAGGCTTTCAGTTAAAACCAATTAGCATTATTCAAGCCGGACAATATGCAGAAGGGAAAAACCTGACTTTAATATTAAATACTCCTTTTTCGATAATAAAAACTATAAATCAAAAGGCTTTAAAACCTGTTAAATATTTTGCAAACGAAGATGAAGCCATCAGAATTTATTCACCTGAACATAAGGTTGTTTCCGATTCATTATCTGAGGAATTCAATGCTTTAAATGTTGTGATAATTATTATGGAAAGTTTTTCGAGTGAGCATATTTCTGCTTTGAATCCCGAACCTGATCCCGAGTACTCGGGGGGGGATTATAAGGGATATACTCCTTTCTTAGATTCCTTAATTTACGAGAGTTTGGCATTCAATGGCTTTGCTAACGGGAAGCGATCAATTGAAGGCATTCCTGCAATTCTTTCTTCGCTTCCTGCTTTAATGAATTATGATTTTATTACTTCAATTTATTCAGGCAATAAAGTGAGCAGCATTGCAAATCTTTTGAAAAATAAAGCTTACACATCATCATTTTTTCATGGTGGAACAAACGGAACGATGGGATTTGAGGCTTTTACTAAAATGGCAGGTTTCGATAAATATTACGGCAGAAGCGAATATAATAACGAAAACGATTATGACGGGAAATGGGGAATTTATGATGAGGAATTTTTTCAGTATTTTGCAAATGAACTAAATAAAACAAAAAAACCCTTTCTTTCGGTTTTCTTTTCACTTTCATCGCATCATCCTTATTCGATTCCTGAAAAGCATAAAAATAAATTCAAAAAAGGGAAATTGGAAATACACGAAAGCATTGGTTACTCAGATTATTCACTCGCTAAGTTTTTTATATCAGCATCAAAAATGCCCTGGTTTGAAAACACTTTGTTTGTGATAACTGCCGATCATACCTCCGAAAATTATTATCCGCAATATCAAACTATGCTTGGAAATTATTCAATTCCAATAGTTTTTTATAGGCCAAATAGTGAATTAAAATGTTTTACAAAACAAATTGCACAACAAATTGATATTATGCCGAGTGTTTTAAGTTTTTTGAATTTTGATAAAGATTATATTGCTTTCGGTAAAGACCTTTTTAACGAACAAACAGATAATTTTGCTGTCAGTTATTTGAATGAAAATTACCAAATAATTAAAGGTGATAACGTATTAAGTTTTAATGGTAAGGAATCTGTTTCTTTACATAATTACAAACTTGATAATTTATTAAAAAATAATTTAATTGAAAAAGAAGATAGTGTTAGAAATGAAATGGAAACATTTTTAAAGGCAATTATTCAACAATATAATGATAGAATAATAAATAATAATTTGACAAATGATTGAAATACAATAGAAATACAATGGAAATACGGTTGTGATACGATGGTGATACGATTGAAATACAATGGAAATACTGTAATGGAATAATATGAAACATCAATTTTTCCTTATATTTTCTTATATGACTTATATGGTTCAAACTTAAACGCATGAAAAAGAAAATCCTTTTTATTATTAATCCGATTTCGGGAAATAAACCTCTGATAAAAGAAAAAGTTGAAGGTTTGATTGATAATAAATTAGATAAAAAAAAATTTAATTATAAAATAAAAAAAACCGAAAGGGCAAAGCATGCCATTGAAATAAGTGAAAATGCAATAAATGAAGGATTTGATATAATTATTGTTGTCGGGGGAGACGGCTCAGTAAATGAAGTTGCCCAATCAATTATTAATTCAGAAATTATTCTGGGAATCATTCCACTTGGTTCAGGCAATGGCTTAGCCCGCCATCTTAAAATTCCTTTGAAACCCGAAAATGCAATAAAACTCATTAATCAATTAAACGTGAAAAAGATTGATACGGCGACTTGTAACGACAATTTTTTTGTAAGTATTGCCGGTATTGGTTTTGATGCACTTGTTGCAGAAAAATTTGCTAAAATGAAAAGACGAGGATTTTCGTCTTATCTCAAAATAATTACGAGAGAATACCCTTTTTACCAACCTCTTGATTACGAAATAAATATTGACGGAAAACAAATTCAGCGGAATGCATTATTAATCAACTTTGCCAACTCCGATCAATTCGGATATGAAACTTCAATAGCTCCAAACGCAAAAATAGACGATGGTTTGATTGATGTATGTATTGTAAAAAAAGCTCCCTTAGTTGAACTACCCATCTTAGCTCATTTGCTTTACCGAAAACAAATTGATAAATCAAAATTCATGGAAATCATAAAGGCAAAAAAAATTACCATCAATCAAAAAAATATTACAACTGTAAACGTTGACGGCGAACCTATGGAATCAGGTAAGAAGGTCGAAATAAGAATTAATCCTTCATCCTTAAAAGTAATTGTGCCATAAATAAAAAATTAGCAATTAACCTTATGTCGAAAAAGAAAAAGAAAAGCCTTGGAATAGTATATTCAACCAATCCCGATTATAATTATGAATACGATGAAGATGAAACTATAGAAACTCTTCCCCCGCAACAACAAAATTTGCGATTAATGTTAGATAAAAAGCAAAGAGGCGGAAAGAAAGTAACTTTAATTACAGGATTTATTGGAAATGATGATGACCTTAAACAATTGGGAAAAGATTTAAAATCGAAATGCGGAGTTGGAGGGTCCGTGAAAAACAGTGAAATTTTAATCCAGGGCGACTTTCGGGAAAAAGTTTTTGAATTGTTAATTAAAGCCGGATATAAAGTTAAAAAGGTTGGGGGATGAAAAAGTTCATCCGGTTTTAAATAATTGTTTGTAGTTTTGCTGATATGAACGAAAAATAATTCAAATCTTTATTTTATGAAAACATTAAAAATCTTCACCTTAATCCTTTTAATAACAACAGTAATAATTTCCAAAGGGCAAACAAATAAAGAAGGGCAAATCAGCCCGGAGGTTTTGCAACAAATTAAAAGTTCGGTCAAAGACAATTCCGAAACCAGGGCACTTATTAATGCAGTTACGAATAATAAAATCAAAAAACTTGCAGTAAACCATAGTAATGTTGGGAAAATCAATCACTTTTTCTCAAATAAAATAGAAACGAAAGCAATTACAAATCAAAAGTCATCAGGACGTTGCTGGCTTTTTACCGGATTAAATACTTTGCGGCCTATAGTTGCCGAAAAACTAAATCTTAGTAAGTTTGAATTCTCAGAAACATATTCGTTTTTTTACGATCAGCTTGAGAAATCAAATTTGTTTTTAGAATCAATTATTTCAACCCGCGACCTTAAAATCGACGATCGAAAAGTTGAATGGCTGTTTAAAAACGCAATCGGTGACGGTGGGCAATGGACAACATTTGCCGATATTGTGAATAAATATGGCCTCGTACCGAGCAATGTTATGCCTGAAACATCTCATAGCGAAAGTACCGGAATGATGTCGCGTCTGCTGAGAAGAAAACTTCGTGAGTTTGGAGTTAATTTAAGAGAAATGCACCAAAACGGGAAAAAACTGAAAGTTATCAGAACAGCAAAAGTGAATATGCTTTCCGAGATTTATAAAATGCTCGTCATGTGTCTCGGTGAGCCTCCGGTGGAATTTAGTTGGCAATACAAAGATAAAGACGACAAAATAAGCGAAGAAAAAAAATATACACCAAAGTCATTTTATAATGAATTTGTTGGAATCGACCTTAACGAATATGTAATGATTATGAACGACCCGACTCGTGAATATTTTAAACTCTATGAAGTTGAATACGACCGCAGTCTGCAAGACGGAAATAACTGGAAATATATTAACCTCCCGATTAAAGAAATTAAAGAATTTGCAAAGAATTCAATTCTCGGAAATGATGCAATGTATTTTTCGTGCGATGTCGGGAAACAATTAAACACCGGCTTTGGTACTCTCGATCTGAATAATTATGACTATGATGATTTGTTTGGAGTTAAGTTTGACATGAATAAATCGCAAAGAATTTCAACTTATGAGAGCGGCTCGACTCACGGAATGGCTTTGGTTGGCGTAAATATTCTTGAAAACGGGGAAATCGACAAATGGTTGTTGGAAAATTCATGGGGGGCTGATAAAGGCCACAACGGATATCTTACAATGACAGATAGTTGGTTTGGAGAATATCTTTTCAGAGTAGTGATTAGCAAAAAATATCTTGATAAAAACACGCTTAAAATTCTCGACACTAAAGCAACTTTACTTCCACCCTGGGATCCGATGTTTGCTCCTGAGAAGTAATAAAATTAAAATATTTCGATGTAGTCTTAGTTCAATTTTACATCCGGCCATTCATGTCTTTCAATTGCCGAATTAATCGGTGATTTTAAGTCATTGATCATTTATCGCCTTCATTACAAAACATCTTAAATTTGTCAAAAGAAATTTTTAATTTTGGAAAAATATTAATTCTTTAAAACATGATAACTTATATAGGAAATATAATTAGAAAATGGTTAGTCAGCCATAACGTTTCTGAGGAATTGGCCCACGAAATTACAGATTTTACAGGTTTAATTTTAGTTTTTATTCTTGCGTGGATTTCATTTTATATCGCAAAGCGAATAATTATTCATACTGTTCATCTCTTCGTAAAAAAATCAAAAAATAAATGGGATGATGTACTGGCTGAAAAAAATGTCTTTAACAGATTAGCCTATCTCGCTCCTGCAATTCTTATTCATTTATTAACTCCCTTGGTCATACCAAAATATGAGTTTGCTATTACGGTTATTGATATTATCACCAAAATATATATGATTTTTACTGTTTTGGTTGTAATAAATTCATTCCTTAATGCCCTTAGCCATATTTATCAAAACTATGAAATATCAAAATCGAAACCTATAAAAGGTTATATACAAGCCGTAAAAGTTGTTTTATTCATAATTGGCGGCATATTAATAGTGGCTTCATTATTGAATAAATCACCAAATGCTTTATTTGTTGGGCTTGGAACTTTATCAGCTGTTCTAATGATAGTTTTTAAAGATCCTCTTCTGGGATTTGTGGGAGGAATCCAACTTTCTACAAATAATATGATAAGAATAGGCGACTGGATTGCAATGCACAAATTTGGTGCTGATGGAAATGTTATTGACATCTCGCTTACGTCTGTGAAAGTTCAAAATTGGGATAAAACAATCACAACCATACCCACTTATGCACTTATTACGGATTATTTTCAAAATTGGCGTGGGATGGAAGAGTCAGGCGGACGGCGTATTAAACGATCAATTAATATAGATATGGATAGCGTTAAGTTTTGTACTCCTGAAATGCTAAGCAAGTTTTATAAATTTCAATATCTGTCAAAATATGTGGAAAATAAAGAAAAGGAGATTGAAAAATTCAATAAACAAAATAATATTGATAATGAATATTTGATAAATGGCCGCCGACAAACCAACCTTGGTGTGCTTAGGGCCTATTTAAAAGAATATCTTCATAAAAATTCCAATATAAATGATAGTATGACTTTTTTGGTTCGTCAGCTTCAACCTACCGAACTTGGTATTCCAATTGAAATTTATGTTTTTAGTAAAATTCAGGCTTGGGCAGACTACGAAGATGTTCAATCTGATATTTTTGATCATGTTTTGGCAATTATTCCTGAGTTTGAATTAAGGGTTTTTCAGAATCCTACAGGAAAAGATTTTCAGAAGGTGTTTCAAAATAAACAAAAAATAAATGCTTGAATGCTTAAATAATGAAATTAACTATAAAAAAATAAACACTTGAAAATCTACATAATTGCAGGTGAAGCTTCCGGCGACCTACATGCCTCAAATCTGATAAAACAAATGAATGCTATCGATAATTCTGTTAGTTTTCGTGGTTGGGGTGGCGATTTGATGCAAAGTCAAGGCATGGTTTTGGTGAAACATTATCGCGATCTTGCATTTATGGGTTTCGTCGAGGTTTTGATGAATATTCGTACTATTTCAAAAAATCTTAAATTTTGCAAAAAAGATATTCTTGATTTCAAGCCCGATGCATTGATTCTGGTCGATTATCCGGGTTTTAATCTTCGAATTGCAGAATTTGCTCATAAAAACGGAATCAAAGTTTTCTATTATATCTCGCCACAGGTTTGGGCATGGAAAAAGTCAAGAGTGAAAACTATCAAACGTGTGGTAGATAAAATGCTTGTGATTCTTCCATTTGAAAAAGATTTTTATAAAAAATATAATTATGAAGTTGATTTTGTTGGGCATCCTTTGCTTGATGTGATAAATAAAGATGAAAAACAAGCTGATAATAAACTTTTTTATAAAATAAATGAATTGCCCGACAAACCAATAATTGCATTGCTTCCGGGTAGCCGAAAACAGGAAATATCAACAATGTTGAACATAATGCTAAGCATTTGTGAATATTTCCCAGCCTATCAATTTGTTATTGGTGGAGCCCCCTCAATTCCAGATGATTTTTATAAAGAATTTTGTGAGAAATACAATCTGAAAATTATTTTCAATCAAACATATGATTTACTGAAAAATTCTGAGGCAGCACTTGTTACTTCAGGAACGGCAACATTAGAAACCGCCTTGATTGAAACACCTCAGGTTGTTTGTTATAAGGGAAATAATCTTTCCTATCAAATCGCAAAACGAATTATAAACATAAAATACATTTCGCTGGCAAATTTGATAATGGACAAAAAAATTATTGTCGAGTTAATTCAAAGCGATCTGAACACTAAAAATTTGAAAATCGAATTAGGTAAAATCTTAAACGACAAAAGTTATAGAGAAGAAATATTAAGAAATTATAAAAAACTAAAAGAAAAATTAGGTGGAAGTGGAGCATCAAAAAATGCAGCAAAAATAATATTGAAAAGTTTAAAGGTCGATGATTTATAGACACATTTATACAAAAAATAATCACTTTAAAAAATGCCTGTTTTTAAAACAAGAGAAATAAATATAGGAAATATTCCCCTCGGCGGCAACAATCCGGTTCGCATTCAATCTATGTGCTCGACAAACACTATGGATACGGCTGCAACAGTTGCACAGTCGATTAGAATGATCGAAGCCGGTTGCGAATACGTTAGGATAACTGCACAAGGCATTAAAGAGGCTCAAAACTTATACGAAATAAAAAATGAATTTCAAAAAGCAGGATTCAATAATCCTCTGATCGCCGACATTCATTTCAATCCAAAAGCAGCTGAAGTTGCAGCCGGAATTGTTGAAAAAGTAAGAATAAATCCCGGCAATTATGTTGACAAAAGGCACTCAATAATAATTAATTACAGTCAAAAAGAATATGATCAGGAACTCGAAAGAATAGCTGAACGATTGTTTCCATTGATTGAAATCTGCAAAAATAATTCAACCGCAATGCGCATCGGAATAAATCACGGCTCATTGTCCGACAGAATTATGAATCGTTACGGAAACACAGCAACCGGCATGCTTGAATCGGCAATTGAGTTTATTAAGATTTGCGAAAATTTCAATTATGGCGATATTGTTCTATCGATGAAATCAAGCAATATTCGAGTTATGCTTCAGGCTACGAGGCTGCTTGTAAAAAAAATGATTGAATTGGGAATGGATTACCCTTTGCATCTTGGAGTTACGGAAGCCGGTTCGGGAGAAGACGGCAGAATTAAATCAGCCATTGGTATCGGAAGTTTGCTCAGGCAAGGAATTGGCGATACAATTCGTGTTTCGCTTACCGAAGAACCCGAGTTTGAAATACCTGTTGCAAAAACAATTGTAAAATATTATGCTTTAGAAAGATCAAATGATCAGGTTTATTATAATTCAAATAATTTCGTTGAAAATTCTTCTGAAAATTTTGAGTATTCAAAACGAAAAAGTATTTCGATGAGAAATATCGGGGGAGATAATCAATCTGTTATAATATCAAATCAAAAATCGTTTGATGAAGATTTTTTATTTAAGAACACCAAAATTATTGAAAAAGAAACTGAAAATTCATTCCCGATTTTCAGTATTCGTGAATATTTACAGAAAACAAATTATGCAGAACTTTCTTTTATTAATGTTAGTTTAAATCAGGATTTACCATTAAAAAAGCCTTTTATTGAAAAAATAAAATCGGATAAAACCGCTGTTTTGATTGCCGAATCGGGCGAGATTTCAGGATTTGAAAAATATAATTCATTTTTTAATAAATTAAGAAATGAAAAATGCAGAAATGCTGTAATTATCAGGAAGTCATATAAAAATAAAAACATCGATGAACTTATAATCAAAAGTTCGATTGATTTCGGCTCATTATTGATTGATGGTTTTGGTGATGGAATTTGGATTGATTCGGGTTTTGATAAAAAAATTATAAATTTAAACCAACTTGCATTAGGAATTCTTCAGGCATGCGGAAGCAGGATTTCAAAAGCCGAATATATTGCTTGTCCATCATGCGGGAGAACTTTGTACGATATTCAAAAAGCTCTCGAAAAAATTCAAATTGCAACAAAGCATCTTAAAGGTTTGAAAATTGCCGTAATGGGTTGTATTGTAAATGGCCCCGGTGAAATGGCTGATGCCGATTACGGATACGTTGGGGCAGGCCCGGGAAAAATTACGCTTTATAAAAGCAAACAACTCATCAAAAAAAATATAGATCAGAAGAATGCAATTGACGAATTAATTAAATTGATAAAAGAAAATGGTGATTGGAAAGAAAAAAATTAAATCTTGGATACACTATTTCATAAATACCAAAACAAAATAAAATATAAAGGCAATCGTTTTATTTTACTGTTTTTTATTAATTTTAGAGAAAAATATTTTACAATGAAAAAATATCCGGCTTACTTAATTTTGATTATTATAGCGTTTACAGTTGCATGCAAAAAAGACAAAACTGATCCACCCGATAATCCTGTTTCTAAAAATGAGTTTGAATTGTTTATAGATTTTTGGAACCCTGAAGGCGACAATCCGGAAATTAGTTTTGATGCATTGGAAACATCTCCTGAAATTAAAATTGATTTTACGCGAACTTTTGCTGGCTTTGTAGTTCCACCACATTTCACAAATGTAAAAATTGATAATCTGCGAATTATTAATGATGAAAATATTAATTATGAAATTCAGGATATTAATGCTTATGAATTTCGCGAAGAAATGGGTGGTTGGAAACATGATGTGGAATTCACGATGAGCTATGAACCGATTGAAGATTTGAATGTTATGCTGGTTCTTGATGCAAGTGAATCATTAGGAGAAGATTTTTCGAAGGTTAAAGAATATGCAATAAGCTTTGTAGATAGTATTTTTATGACAGTTCCTATTGTGAAAATAGGAATTGTAGCTTTTTCGGATGTTATTAATGTTTTTGGTTTATCAAGCGATAAATATGAGATAACTAATTATATTTCAAATATTGAGCAAGGGCTTTTTACGACTTTATACGAAGCCATAAATGTTGGAATTGATACATTACAAAATAATTTCGCCGAAAGTAAATCATTATTAATTTTCACAGATGGAACAGATAATAATTCTGATCCGGAAATCACCGATGATTTTTTATATAACAAACTTGTTAACGATCCTAATGTAATAAAAATAAACAGCTTTGCTATCGGCCTTGAAGGAAAAGGTGGTGTTGATAAACCTGTTCTGGAAAAATTAGCTACTAACGGTGGAATTGCCGAATTTCCCGAAAATGTTGATCAATTAGGCGTAGTTTTTTCACGGTTCTCAAAATCAATTTCAAATGTTTATAATTTGATTTACGTTCGTAATCAGCAAAAAATCCCTAAAAGCTCGCCTGCAAAACTTAAATTTGTTATTA
>CAZBSL010000026.1:0-22462 GCA_964494265.1 uncultured Bacteroidales bacterium | reverse complement strand
AGCAAAAGTCCTTTTTGAGTCAGATTGCAAAGAAAATTTTATTTTCGGTTATACGAAAAACTATATCAGAGTAAAAACAAAAATTGACAAAAGTTTGATAAATGAAATCATCGAAGTCCGTTTAAGCGAAATTGATTCGGATGGTGTTTTCAAAATTATATTTAGGGATGAACAATGTACAAACATTCAATAAACAACACACAATAAGCAATATAAAAGTAAAAAAAGCAGGAAATCAACATCCATACGAACTCCCTTTGGTCGTTGAATATTGAATGTTGAGTGTTGAATGTTTAAACCCAATTATAAAATTAAAATGGAAGTTCAAAGACAATCATCTAAAGTGCTCGAGAATAATACTTTAAAATGCAAATGATTTTATATATAAGTTATAAAAAATATAAACGCCAAAATTCTAAGCATTTAAAAAAATATATACAAATGACACATTCAACCATTCAATCATTTAATCATTAACTATGTATCCGAAATTTAGTGACATGATAAACGGTTTGTTAGGAACAAATCTCAATCTTCCTATACAAACCTATGGATTTTTTGTAGCTCTTGCTTTTTTAACAGGAGGAGTAATAATCTATTTTGAATTGAAAAGAAGGGAAAAAACCGGACAATTATCTTCATTAAAAAAGAAATTTCTTAAGGGTAAGCCTGCAAGTATTACTGATTTACTCGTTTCGGCAATTGTTGGTTTTATTATTGGCTTTAAATTAATAGGGGCGTTCAACAATTATGATTTTTTTGCTGATAATCCCCAAGAGTACATTTTTTCGGGGGAAGGAAATTTCTTTGGAGGAATTGTTTTTGCGGCAATTTCAGCTTTTTTAAAATACAGAAGTAAACAAAAAGAAAAACTGGAAAAGCCTGAGTGGGTCGAAGAAACTGTTCATCCTTATCAGATTACAGGAAACATTATTGTGGTTGCCGCTTTTTTCGGAATACTTGGAGCAAAAGTTTTCGACGCAATTGAACATATTGACGATCTGATAGCCGACCCGATTTCCACAATATTTTCATTTAGTGGTTTATCATTTTATGGAGGTTTTATTTTTGCAGCTTTTGCCGTATCAATATATGCCGAACGAAATAAAATTCCATGGCCCGTAATCGCTGATGTGGTTGCTCCGACTCTTATTTTAGCTTATGGAATCGGACGTATTGGCTGCCAGATGTCAGGTGACGGCTGTTGGGGCATTCCAAATCTTGAACCAAAACCCGAATGGCTTGGCTTTTTACCCAATTGGATGTGGGCCTTTGATTATCCGCATAATGTTATTAACGAAGGTGTTCACTTAAGTAATTGTTCGGGAAGTCATTGCTTTGTTCTTGATAAACCGGTCTTCCCTACCCCATTTTATGAAACATGTATGGCGGTTGTTATTTTTCTTGTTTTATGGTTTCTTAGAAAAAAAATGAGAATTCCGGGATTAATATTTTCCCTTTATTTGATCCTGAATGCAATTGAACGTTTTGTTATTGAAAAAATCAGAATTAATATTAAATATGACTTTCTTGGCATGAAAGTCACGCAGGCTGAAATAATCGCTGTTTGTTTGGTGATTTTGGGGGTTTTAAGTATTTTCTATTTTCGGTATCGGGATAGGAATTTGGAAAAAGTTAGTGAGTAGAGTTAAGTCACACCGTGACTATCAAACGCCGGATGAATTTCCCTCGAATAAATTAGCCAATTTCAAAACTATGTACTATTTTTATAATTAATTATTATCTTTGTAAAACAGAATAAAAATTACTTAGATGGAAAATTATTTAATTCAAATACCGGCCGATAGAAAATCATTTTTCCTATCATTGATGAAAGAGCTTTCTTTTGTGAGCTTTACTAATGAGATATCTATTATAGATAAGGATGTTTATATTAATTCTATTTTAGAATCGGAAAAAGATATTGAGCAAGGCAGGCTTATTTCCCATTCCGAATTAAAAAAGAACATTCAAACATGGAGATAATCTGGACATTTAAGGCAAAGGATGATTTAAAAAACATCTATGTGTTTTTAAGGACAGAAATCGATGATTCAAAGGCTTTTGAAATTGTTTCTAAAATTGTCAATAGAGTTGAAATATTAAATAAAATGCCATTAGCAGGGCAAAAAGAACCCAAATTTGAAAAGCTAATAAGAGAATACCGTAGATTAGTAGAAAGCGACTATAAAATAGTATATCATGTCAGGGAAAATAATATATATATAAATAGGGTTTTCGACACACGACAAAATCCGAAAAAATTAAGGATATATTAATTGTTTTTCATTATCAACCAATGGTTTGATATAAATAAAGAGGCTGTTTGAAGAAACTAAAACTACTTTTGTGTTTAATATTTTCTTGAATACAATCCTCATCTGAAAAAATTGTACTCCTAATTTTTTGAGTGATCAAGAATAACTAAAAATTGGTCAAGGTTGCCAAATAAAATGAAAAGGATTCCATCTTTTGAAAAGATGGAATCCTTCTTATACTATTTAACATAATATTTTTAGAATTTGAGTAAAAATATAATCATTCTCCTACATGGCGAAATATACTCTTCAAGGGTGTTTCATGTTTTTATTCGTGCATTCGTGGCGTTTTTTTTCATCATTCTCCTTAATTTTCTCTAATTCCCACCTCATTGCATGCCCCCTTTTTTTTCTGTAAACATTTAAACTCTTTCTATTTTTTATTTCATAATCTGAAATATTTTTTGTTACTTTGTTCAATGATTACAGTTAACACGCTTTACGGCTTGCTTTTATTGAGTAAAAAATAATTGTTAAAGATGAATTTACATTATTAATGCGGCTAACAAACCCTGTGTGGAAGATAATATGGAATGATATTTTTTCAGAGTTATTGGCAAAATAAAAAAACCAACATTATGAAAATTCTATTTTTAAGTGTTCTATTACTAACTTCAAATATCGTCATTGGCCAAAAAATTAATTATAGCATTGAGTTTGGGTCTAATGTTTCCTTTTTATCTGATTATATGACACGGCTTGAATATTCACACCGGGTATATAATTATTATTATTATGAAGTTAATACTAAATTATATAAAAGGGATGGAGATATCGGATATGGTGCTAACATCGGTGCCAGAATGAAATATAAACTTAATGAGCAGTTTTATTTAGTTAGTGGTTTATCCTTAAATTATTTTACTAATAAAATTACTACAACTCTTTTATATTCTACATATGATTATAAAGTTTTTGTTTCAGATCAACAACCGCTATTGTTAATGTATGAAAACATAGATGTTTATGGTTTGGACTTTAGGGATAGGTATGTTAAGATGGACGAAAACGGACTTCCTATTTACTTTTGGAATTTTGAAGATTATAAAATTATTGAGAAAATTAAAAATATTTACCTGTCAATCCCAATTCTGTTGGGGTTTTCTGTAAGCCGAAAAATAGATTTTGCATTTGGCTGCAAAACAAACATATTGCTCAACTCTGATATCGCAACAAGCTATCCTGTTGAAAACAATGATATAAATAAAAATAACTTGAGTTATAGCCGGAAATTTCTTTTTTCGTTTCAGTGTGGTTTCTCTTTTAAAATTTCTGAGAAAATTAGCCTTTTAACTAATTATCAGCGATCTTTTGGTAGTATGATAAGGTTTAATAGTAGATATAATGTATCGGAAGGAAATAATGTTTCTGTCATTAGCTTTGGGATAAATTACTTGCTTAAAAAAAAACAAAGAGCAACTCATAATAAAAATTTAAATCAATGAGAATAATATTATTAAGTATTTTATTGGTTAGTATTAACATACTCTTCGCACAAGAAATAAATTATAGCTTTGAGATTGGGCCAAACATTCCATTAAACTTATGGAATGTCACTAAAATTGATTATGCATCAGTACCTATTTACGGTGGCGATGTGTTTACTTATCGTAATAATAAATATAAAAGAAATTGGAGTATTGGATTTAATGCTAAAATAATTGCAAACGTAAACTATAAGATATTCAAGAAGTACCATTTGATTTGCGGTTTATCATTTGATTATTTTTACAATAAACTATGCACATCATTATCGTCATCTAAATATTGTCATCGTCATGCACCTGATAATACAATTATTATTGGTAGGACTATGAAATTGGGGTTTTGTCCAATAGGTACAGATGGTCTTTTTATCGATGAAAACGGAATTCCAATATATGCTAAAGAAGCTGATTATAAAAAATATAAAATAAAAGAAAAAATTCACGCCTTTTACATGTCAATTCCAATAAAATTAGGAGTTGTTTTAAATGAAAAAGTGAATATGTCATTTGGAGGTGTTACTTCAATTATGCTCTACACAAACCTTGCAACAAAATACCCGTATAGCCTTGCAGTAAAATACTCGTATGAAGAAAACAGGATATTTGAAAATAATATAAGCACCTTTAGAGAAATATTTTTTTCAGTTCAATGTGGTTTGTCCTATAAGGTTTCCGAAAAAATTCTCCTATCAACTGTTTTACAGCAACCCATTGTTAATATGATAAAACTTAATAGTGTATATAATGTAACCGACAGAAGTAGAATTAGAAACATTAGTTTGGGAATAATTTACTTGATTACTAAAAAATAATAATTTGAAAAGCCTTATTAATGACTCAATCTTTAATGGAATAAGTACTGATTTTTTTTTACCAATATATTTCAAATTTTAAGACCTAAACAGTTTGAAATCTACTATATTAAATATAATTAAGATATTAACATCTATCATTTTGCATAAGGAATAGTATAAATCAAAACATCATCCTCAAACATTTTAATCAGATATGCTTCACCGGGCTTTGCATCACCGATTCCATTTACCCAATTAGGGCCGATTTTCCTAAGCACTTCACCATTTGAATTTCTAATAAAGCAAAGATTATCATTAAGAATAGCTTCAAAAGCAACTAAGGCATTTATCGAAATGTTGGGCAAATAACTTATAAATTGATAACCCTGATTTAGCGCAATCGGAGAGAGTGGATCAACTATATTACCGGAAACTTGAAATGAAGTATTTGCATTCATTTTAAATAAATAACCTTCAGTAGAAATCCAATCACCTATTCCATTCACCCAATTGGGGCCAATTTTTCTCAATGTCTCACCATTTGAGTTTCTAACAAAGTCAAGATTGTCATTTAAAATATCTTGTAAAACAATTAACATATCAGGATTTTCAGGTTCTATTCTACTCGAAGCAAATTGATAACCCGAATTTAATGGAATTTCTTGCGAATTTCCTCCTCCAACAACATTTATTGAATTCTCATATCTGAAATAATTACTTTTTGTAGCAACAATATCAATTTGAGTTCCTGCCATCTGTGGGATTATTTGAATAATTTCAGGAGAATTTTGCACCTCTCCCCTACCGATTATTTCTCCATTAACTGAAAAACAAACAAATGCACCCTCATTTGCCGAAACCGAAATATTATCAATCCCTTCCTGAATAGTACTGCTATGAACAATGGAGAGTGCTTGAGGTATTTCGGTATAAATTACAGAAAAAACATCTCCAAAATGGTGAAACAGATTGTATGTAACAGTTTTAACTGAAGGATTAAAAGGAAAAGTAGAGGCACTAAGGGCATACTTTGCGGCTGCATTAGCAAAAGCAGTATATTTGAATTCAGATTCAAAATAAGACGGTATTTCAGGTAAAAAGTCATTCCATAGAAAATCAATCACATACCAACCAAACCAGCTTGTAACAAATGAATAAGTAACTTCAGAGGGAGCAATAACACTTAATGCACCGGAATTTAAACCGTTATACGAATATCGATGAAATTTTTCAGCAAAGCATTCCTGAGAGGAATTGAATTTTCCTGTTAAACAATCTATTGAAAGAACAAAAACCGGGTCCTCATTAGTCAATCCGTTAATATCTGACGTTGTATATGATGGAAGTGCCCAACCGTTAATATTTCCATTAGATTTATGAATAAGCATAAAAGCACCCTGATTGATAGCTTCATTTATTAAATTTGCAGTACCTCCTGTCCATCCTCCTAATTCGGCCGGTGTTTCAGGAATATATCCAAGCCCGTTCGGCCCGAAATATTCTACATAAGGTATATATTCCGGATTCGTTGTCCAGGGGTCAACAGAAGGATTACCTGTCATAATCTCATTAATTCTAACTGGTTCTTTATTCAAAATGTTTTTCCAAAAACCACCGACAACCTCAATATATAACTGATTTGTTGAAGATGAATTCCAAGCAACCGAAGTAACTGGATTGTGATAAAAACTTTGAGATTGTGGTGGAGATGTTTCATAATCAATAAATTTATTTATCATAATTTCAAGTTCAATTTGATTAGTTGCACAGATTCTTGATATTACCATTTCGGGTAAATAATCACCGTCAACATCTGCAAACATATTATCTGAAACACAATAACCATCGAAAACCGGTGAGATAATTGAATTTTCTGCATTTGTACCAAAATCACCTAATAAAAGTACACCAATAGGTGAAATATCCCAGCCTGTATAAGCATTGTTTAAAAAATTCTCGATTTCATTAACAGAGTTGCCCCCAATTTCTTCGAGAGTAAAAACTTCTGTAAAAATTCCTTGTTTATTCCTGAAGTTTTTTATTTCATTTGCCCATTGAACAAAATAATCCGCATTAGGTGAAATAATAATATATTCACATCCTGTTTCATCAGTATTTACTAGCCTCTTATTGTTCTCGACTCTATCTTGCTTTAAACTTTTCACCGAGAAAGCATCTGATGATAGAGTTAATCCTAAAATCACTATGAGTATTTTTGCAATTCCTTTTTTCATTTGATTGTTTTTTTTTGGCATGGTGGTTAGTATTAATTTATAATACAAATATAGTTTTTTTTAAAAACAAAAAAATAATAATTATTTTAGCTTTTTTTATGTATTTCGAATTTCAGAAGTCTTCAAATTTTTTAAAATTATTTAACTAAAACTTTGCAATCTGTAACTTATTCACACGATACTACGTCATAAAAATAAAAAATGAAAAATAAATCTTAAAATTTTAGAAATATGAAAATTGTAACTGTATTTGCAACATTATTAATCATAACAATATTATTCGTTATAGAGCCGGCTAAAGCTCAATCGGATGAAGGGATGATTTATGGAAAAGTAACCACCGTTGATAATAACACATATCAGGGTGCGATTCGATGGGGAAATGAAGAAGTGTTTTGGTTCGATTATTTTAATTCAACAAAACTTTCAAACGAAAATTTAAGATATCTTTCGAGAAGAGATAAAGATATTTTGGATAGGAGTTCAAACAGAGGCAGAAGAGAATCATTTTGGTTTTTTAATGTTGATGTTTATAATAATAATAATGATTACAATCACACATTTGTTTGTCAGTTTGGTGAGATAAAAAGCATTGAAATTACAAGACATGAAAGAGTTCAACTTGTTTTAAAAAATGATAACCTTATTAACCTCGAAGGTGGCTCAAATGATATTGGGGCTAAAGTCAGGGTTTTTGACGAGGAACTTGGTAAAATTGACTTAAATTGGTCGCGTGTTGAAAAAGTTGAATTTTTATCAACCCCTGAAAAACTTGAATATTCATTCGGTAATCCAATTTATGGAACCGTATTTAGTTCTGAAGGCGAATTTACAGGCTATATTCAATGGGATAATGATGAACGACTTACAACAGGCAAATTAGATGGTGATAATAGAGATGGCGATTATTCAATCGAATTTGGAAAAATCAAATCAATTGAAAAAACGGGCCGAGGTTGTGATGTAACTTTAAAATCGGGACGTGAAATCTATCTAACAGGCAGCAATGATGTGAATAGTGGCAATCGTGGAGTTATTGTTAATGTTCCTGATTTTGGCCGCATTGAAATTGAATGGGATGAATTCGATAAAGTTGTTTTTGATGATAATGCAAAATATTTCGGCATTGCATATGATGAATTCCCTGAACCGCTTCCTCTTGCCGGAACAGTTACCACAATAGACGATGAGTCAATTTCGGGGATGATAGTTTTCGATCTTGATGAAGCATTCGATTATGAAATCCTACAAGGCGAATATAATGACATTGAATTTAATATTCCTTTCAGAAACATTAAAAAAATAATTCCAAAAAACTATAATTACTCAAAAGTAGAATTACGTAACGGACAAAAACTTCTACTCGGCGATAGTCATGATGTTACTGATAGTAATCAGGGAGTTTTGATTTTCATTGATAATGATAATCAGGTTTATGTGCCATGGGAAAATATTGAGGAAATTAATTTTCGGTAAATTAGTTGGATTAAGGATTCCATCTTTTAAAAAGATGGAATCCTTTTTACTATGAAAATCACAGGATTAATCCTATCCGAAATTATTGTACAATCCAGATGTTTTCTGTATTTGCTATAAACAATTCATCCGTTAGCTTGTAATGAAGGCGAAACTGAGTATTATATATCTAATACTAATCCTTAATACAACGAACTGAAAATGCGTAAAACTTAGGAAAATATTGTCGCCCCACCTCATTGAAAGAACCTGTCAAAAGCCTTTGCCAAGCGTAATTCGTGTCGAATTGATCAGAAGACCAGAAGTGGCCAGCAATGCCTAAACTAGTGAACCATTCTAAAGATTTAAACTTGCCGCCCGGAAGAGCAGTAAACCCAAAAGAATCAGTACCATTATTCATACTCCAGCCTGTTGTAGATTTAAGGTTTTTTCCGGCATCAAAACCTCGGTATCCTATATTATTCCAAATTGGGTCGCCAATAGGATATTGGCTATCAACTGTGCCTTCCAGTATTTTCCATTCATCATCATTAGGAATATGCCATCCGGCAGGACAAATCCCTTTCACACCAGATATTGTAGTATATTCCATTATTTCGTTCCATTGATATAAGCCTCCATATGTTTCACAATTGGCTGGCTCTGAATTATAGCAATATTTTTCAATAACTCCATTGTCAGTCATTTCATCAAAACCACTTATCATTGTTCCTACATTTAAGTTTTCTTGAAACCAGCATTGATTACCAATTAAAACCGTATAATAAACTTGCCCCTCATAAGTTACTGTTGGTATTCCTGGGCATGGTGGAGGAGAACTTCCCATTTGGCTTTCAGTAGTAAAGCTCCAAACACTTCCTTCAGTTGTGTTTTCGTGGGTATCGTGGGCTACAATTTTCCAATAATATTCTGTTTCATTTTCTAATATTCCCGGATTGTAAGTTGTTTCTATTTGTCCTATTACCATTTGTGGTGGTGTGGCTTCAGTACCAAAATAAACATCATATGTCAGTTGATCACCTTCAGGATCAGTACATGCCCACGAAATATTATTTTCTATTGATTGGTTTTCTGCTCCATCCTCAGGATCGGGAGAAGATGGTGGTTCGGGGGGTTGGTTGTTTGTTGGCGGATAAATTAATACATCATCTGCATTCATTTTAACGAGATAACCTTCGCCTGGTTGCATGTCTCCAATATTATTTACCCAAACAGGACCAATTTTCTGGAACATAAAACCGGCAGTATTGCGAACGAATTCAAGATTATCCAAAACATCCTCAAAAACATTTACAGTATTTAAAGATTCAGAAGGTAAATATCCTATTATCTGATACCCTGTTGAGAGTTCAATCGGTGTTTGAGGGTCAATTACATCTCCCGTAATTAATAAATTATCGGCTGTACTCATTTTAAATAAGTATCCTTCGGTATTTATCCAGTCGCCAATATTATTAACCCAAATAGGACCAATTTTTTGGAGCATAAAACCTTTTGAATTTCTAACAAATTCAAGATTTTGAAGATTATTTTGTAAAACATCCTGCATATCAGGATTTTCAGTCATAATTCGTGAGGAAACAAAACCATAACCTTCCGAAAATTCAATTTGTTGTTCGCCTGTTAAAACCAATTTTGCGTTTTCTTTTTGTGGAAAAGCAAGTTGAGTAATGACCAGAGCAATGAATAAAAGCCCTGTTTTGTAAAATTCTTTCATAAAAAAATTCTTTTATTCGTCTTATTGAATGTCAATTGATAATATATTTTGTATTAAAGCATTTATATATTTAAAAATAAAACTTCTTATTATACGCATTAATAAATCATGTTTTTTGAATTATGCTAATAAATTTTTGTAAAGGTAGTGAAAATATTAATATGATAAATAATAATTTTTTTTGTTATCTTTTATTAATAGGCTTTTCCATTTCATTGTTATATTACAATTTGTATTATTTTTATCAAAAAAAATTAAATGCCGCTTAATATTGATATTTATAAAACATATTTTAATCTCGGTATTAAAATTTATTTGATTAATAAATTTCGTAACCGAATATTAATTAACGAATTAAACTCCCACCTTAAGCAATCGGGGCATCGTTTGAGATCAAAACATATTTCAAGAATTTCATTCTACACCATACAAAGCTGTATTACAAATTCCTGGTTTTCAAAATTAAGAGGAATCGCAGCATCGAATGAAGAAATTCAAAGAGGATTATATCTCGGAGCTTTTACACCTATTTATGATGATTTAATGGACTCTTCCGGCCTTACTCATTCAGAGTTGATTAGCTTTATTGAAAACGGAAATACAAAATCATCAGTTTCATTCCGTTTGCTTCAGTATCTTTATAATAAATTGAAAAAGAATACAAAAAGCTTTAATTTATTTGAACACTACTTTAAAATTGCAGGAGAAGCTCAAACAGAAAGCCTTAAGCAAATAAAAGAGAAACAACTTACCAATAATGAATTGAGAAAAATATCATTTGATAAAGGAGGCTATTTTACATTACTATATAGGTCGATTTTGGATAATCCATTAATTGAAAACGAGGAAAAAGCTATTTATTCGCTCGGAAATTTACTTCAATTAACGAACGATATTTTTGATACTCACAAAGATTATAAAAACAAACAACAAACATTAGTAAATAATTCGCAAGATTTAAGTAACTTGAATAATGAGTTTTTAGTACTTACAGACAATACAATAAAAGAATTTTGCAATTTAGCTTACCCGTCAAAAAATATTAAAGCGGTTTTAAAAGAAATAATTCCTGTTATTGCACGCGGCATTGTATGTGTGGATCAATTTCTTAAACTTCAAGAGAAAAATAAGGGGATTTTTGAAATTGAAAAATTTACAAGAAAAGAACTTATTTGTGATATGGAAAATTTGAAAAATATTAATAAATGTATCAATTATTCGATTTCTTATAAATCAAAGATTTCAAAATTTATTGAATAAAAAATTTCCAAGAATAATGAAACCAATAAAAGAAACCACAGATCAACAGATTTCAAAATTCAAATACGGCTATTGTGGAATTTGCTGCGAAAAGTGTTTTGCCTTCAAAAATGGAAAAATTAAACATCACAGCAAAAAATTAAAAGGGTATTTAGGAAATTTTGATATTTATGCAAAGCGGTTTACCAGCCTGTTGAATGAACCTAAATTTGAAAAATATACTGATTTTAAATTAATGTTGGATTTTTTCTCTGATGTCAATTGCGAAGGTTGTCGCATAACAGAATGTCAACTTTATGAAAATTGTCAGGTAAAGGATTGTATAAAAAACAAAAACATTGATTTCTGTTTTCAATGTACTGAATTTCCTTGCAAAAGAACAGGTTTCGATGAACATTTAGAGCAAAGGTGGATAAAGATCAATAAAAAATTGAAAGAAATCGGTTTGGAGAAATTCCATTCTGAAACTAAAAATATATCAAGATACTGAAAATGAAAACACATAGAACTATATTGAAAATAATATCGCTTCTTTTTATTTTTGGTGGAATTATTCGGCTTTTTGCCAATGAAACTGTATTTACCATTTTTGGAATGAATGATCTATGGACTGACCATGATTATTTTATCTACATCTATCGAGTTTTGGGTGCTTTCGTAATTTTGACCGGATTAATAATTTATTCAATTTCAAGAGATGTTAATAAAAACTTAAATATAATTAATACAATGAAATTTGGATTTTTATTTATCGGGCTCACATTAGTAATTTCCGGTTTCATTGTTAAGTTGCCAATAATTTTTTATTTGCCCGATTTTTTGTTTTGCTTTTCCATTTCTATTCTTTTTCAAATAATTAGTAATTCTATAAAAAACACTAACAATTAAAATACACTTCAATGTCCGGAAAACATAATCATAGTTATAGCGAAAATACCGCTAAGAAAATCGGGCTATCAATTTTCTTAAATATTTTAATAACGGTTTCGCAAATAATCGGGGGATTGATTTCTGGAAGTATGGCATTATTAAGCGATGCATTACACAATCTTAGTGATGTTATTTCTTTAATAATAAGCTATGTCGCCAACAAATTATCAAAACGGGACTACACCCTTAAACAAACTTTCGGATATAAACGTGCTGAAATTATTGCGGCATTTATTAATACAACAATTCTGTTTGCTGTAGCCATATTTCTTGTAAATGAAGCAATTGCCCGTTTTCAAAAGCCAAGTGAAATAAACACGGGTATCGTAATAATTTTAGCAATTTCAAGTATTATTATTAATTCAATTTGTGTTTTACTTTTGCAAAATGATGCAAAAGGAAGTCTGAATATCAAATCATCATATCTTCATTTGTTATCAGATGTAGTAACTTCATTTGCTGTTTTACTGGGAGGCCTTGCGATGAAATATTTTTCAATCTTCTATCTTGATGGTATTATCACTATTATCATTGCAATTTACCTCATATTTTCAAGTTGGAAGCTATTTATTAAATCTATCAAAGTATTAATGCAATTTACACCAGAAAATATTCTAACCGAAGATATTTGCAAAAAAATTTCAGCCATAAAAGGGATTAAAAACATTCATCATATTCATATTTGGCAACTTAATGATAATGAAATACATTTCGAAAGTCACATTGATCTTGAAGAAGATATAAACATTTCGTCTTTTGAGGAAAAACTTAAAATAATTATTGATATTTTGAAAGAATTTGGAATAACTCATTATAATATTCAACCTGAATTTTTAAGAGACGATGACAAAAACTTAATTTCTGAAACCTGATTTTTTTCACCCTTGCCTAAAAAAATCAACAGAAATTATTTTATTATCTTGCAGCAATAATAATCAAAAACACAACACATGAAAGCCTTTAAAGCTTACGATATTAGGGGAATTTATAATAAAGACTTCACAAAAGAAGATGTTCACAAAATCGGATATTTATTACCAAAACTATTAAAAACAAAAAAAGTTTTAGTTGGGCGAGATGTTCGTATTTCGTCAGATGAGATTTTTTTATATCTGTCGCAAGGAATAAGAGATTATGGTGCCGATGTTTATGATGCCGGCATTGCAACTACACCAATGATTTATTGGTCAACAGCATATTTTGGTTTTAAAGCTTCAGCAATGATTACCGCTTCGCATAATCCAAAAAATCATAATGGATTAAAAATATCAGGAGAAAATGCTTTACCCATTGGTTATGAGAACGGTTTAAAAGAAATTGAAAAAAGATTGTCTGATCCAATTAAAATTAATACAAAAAAAGGAAAACTCATTAATTTCAATGCTCGTGATAAATACATTGAATTTTTAAGGAAATATTTACCTGAAATTTCTAATTTAAAAATTGCCATTGATTGTTCAAATGGGATGGCTTCAATTTTTATTAAAGAATTATTAGGTAATAAACCAATCTATATTAATGAAATAGCCGATGGAAATTTTCCAGGGCATGATCCAAATCCTTTAAATGAAAAAAATCAGAATCAAATAAAGGAATTAGTAAAAAAAGAAAAATGTGATGTCGGAGTAATTTTTGATGGCGATGCCGACAGAGTCATGTTCATTGATGAAAAGGGTAATTTTATTTCACCCGATCTGATGATTGCTGTTTTGGCTCATTATTTTCTTGAAGAGAAGGGACTGAAAGGAAATGTTTTACAGGATATAAGAACTTCAAAAGCAGTTGGGAATTATATCGAGAAATTTGGAAGTAAAATGCACACCTGGAGAGTTGGCAGAGCTTATGCTGCTGTAAAACTTCGTGAAATTGATGGAATTTTCGGTGGCGAACTTGCAGGCCACTATTACTTTAGGGATTTTTATTATTCTGATTCCGGGATAATGGCCTGTTTGATTTTTCTCGGAATTTTCAATAAAATGAAGAAGAAAAATATAAAGGTTTCTAAATTAATAAATTCAATCTCAAAATATGCGAACTCAGGTGAAATTAATTACAAAATTGATGACAAAAACCAAGCAATGGAAGCTGTAAAAAACTATTTTACAAAAAATGAAAAACCTCTAAAAATATATGATTTTGATGGTTACAGAATTGAATTTGATGATTGGTGGTTTAATATCAGGCCTTCCAACACCGAACCCTATTTGCGTTTTCTTGCAGAAGCTGATAATAAAAAACTCTTAGACGAAAAAGTAAATATAGTGAATAAAATAATTAGCTCATTTCAATAGAAAGTATTATTCAACAATCCACTACAGCAAAAAAAACATATAATTCATTTACAATTAAATTCTTATACGTATTTAAACTAATTTAATGAAAAGCATAAATACAATTATTTGGGATTGGAACGGAACTTTATTGAACGATATAGAAATTTGTGTCGATTCTATTAATATTCTTCTCAAACAACGCAATCATAAAACTTTATCACTTGAAAAATATCGTGAAATTTTCACTTTTCCGGTTAAAGATTATTATACAAGAGCCGGTTTTAATTTTGAAAAAGAGCCTTTTGACAAAGTTGCAATTGAGTTTATTGATATTTACAGAGAAAAAATACTAAATGCAAGCTTGTTTTCCGAAGTTGAACAAACTCTTAATTTCTTTAAAATAAAAGGTTTCAAACAAATCATTATTTCAGCAATGGAAAAAGATTTTTTAATACAATCAGTTGAACAAAATAAAATTGAAACATATTTTGAAACCATTGCCGGAATCAATAATCATTATGCTGTTTCAAAGCTTGAACTTACTCAGAATATTGTTATTAACCACAAAATCAATCCTAATAAATGTATTTTGATTGGCGACACTCTTCATGATTTTGAAGTAGCTGAAAATATTTCTTGCAAGTGTGTTTTGGTTGCTTTCGGGCATCAGTCGTTAAAAAAATTATCAACGGCAAATTGTCGCATTGTAAGCAATTTAAGTCAAGTCAAATGTTTATTTAATAGTTGTTAAATACCTAATTTGATATTTTTCAAACATTAGTGTTTATTAAAAATGAAATATTTTTTGAAGAACAAAATGGAAAAAAAAAATAAACTCAACAAATGCAAAAATTACCTTTTTCCGCTTTTAATTAATTTTAAAATAACATTAAAAAGAATATTAATTTAATTAAATTATTTACTATTTTCGCCACGATGAGGAAAAAATTTAAAACTGAAGAAGCAGAAAAATTTGAAAGCTATAGAATAAATCTTTCCAAAAGAGTCTTCGATATAATATTTGCCTCTATTCTCTTGATAGTTTTATTTCCTTTCTTAATAATCATTGCAATTTTAATTCGCCTTGAATCAAAAGGTTCTGTGTTTTTTGTTTCAGATCGAGTTGGTACAGGCTACGAAATATTCAGGTTTTATAAATTACGATCAATGTATTTAGGCTCGGAAAAAAGATTTGACGAGCTTTCTAAATTTAATCAATACCTGATTCACGAATACAAAAAGAATAAAGATATTTCTGAAAATAGTACCTGCCCCGAATGCAAAAAATTAGGTTATCCTTGCTCACCTATTCTATATATCGACGGCAATCAAATTTGCGAAAAATTTTATCATGAAAAGAAAAAATTACATTCCAAAAAAACCACTTTTTATAAAATTAAAAATGATCCAAGAATAACAAAAGTTGGGAAAATAATAAGAAATTTAAATATAGACGAATTACCGCAATTATTAAATGTCATAAAAGGTGATATGTCTATTGTAGGAAACAGGCCTCTACCACTTTATGAAGCGGAGATGCTTACAACAGACCAATGGGCTTTACGTTTTTTAGCACCAGCAGGTATAACAGGCTTATGGCAAATACATCTATCAGATGAAGATATTATTTCAGAAGAAGAAAGGAAGAATTTAGACAACCGATACGTTTTAACATCATCATTTTGGGGTGATATTAAAATTATCATTAAAACAATTCCCGTTCTTTTCAAAAACACTAATATGTAATTATTTTTATTATAAATTAGTTAACATCCTAATGTCAGAACTCAGTAATCTTGATGTAATGGGAAAATCATACGCCAAATGATTTGTTTAAAAAAGTTTTTTTGGTTCCGATGGCCATCGGGAGGAATAGTGGAATGTTAGAGATGATAATTATCTGATATTATGACGAATTTCCAATATTCCATCTTTCCATTATTCCAATGTTGGTTATAATATTTAAACTATGACTTGCGATTTGTAATAATAGAAACATACAAAATACTGAGTTCAGAATATACATTAGTTAATTATGATATTTTTGTGAATAATTTCTATCAACTCATCTCTGAATTAAAATAGCCGAAATGGATACAAGGGGAATCAGGAATTTATATAAACTTTTAATTTTAAAGTTCTCGGAAGAAAGCATTTTAGAAAAATATTATTTTGCGAGACAACTATTCATTTACCCAAATTGTCATATATTGCAGGAATCATTTTTTATTAATAAATAGACAAAATACCATGAAAAAACAAAAACTCATTATTTTCTTAATGCTTGTGTTTTTTGGTAGTTATACCTTTTCACAGACTATCACAAAAACGGTAAAATTTAATTTACCTGAAATCAAGACCGATAAAGATGGCTTTTCGAGCGTACTTTATCAAAATGCGAAAAACTTTGGAAATGAAGGCAATCCTAAAATTCCTCATTTCGGCGTTAGTATGTTATTACCACAAGGATGTGAAATTGCCAATATCAGGATCGTATCACAAACTTATTTCCCGGGTGTTGATGGAATTTCAATTCAACCTGCCGCCAGACAATTTCCGTTGTCGATGATGCCTGATGAAGACGAATATAAAGTTATTCCAAATCAAGAAATTTATTCTTCAAATCAAGCGTATCCTGTGGATATTTTAGAAAGTATAAATACTTATTTTTTGTCAGGGCATTCAATCGGGTCATTCTCAATTTGCCCGATTAGTTTCATTCCTCTCGCTAAGCACGTTGATTTCTTAGATGAAATTGTTCTGGAAATTACTTTAGCTTCAACTTCAAAAGCTGTTGACGCACAAAAATTCTTAAAAACTTCTACCATTATTGAGAACCGTATTAAAAAAATTGTTGACAACCCTGAAATACTCGACCAATACTCTTATATTTCTGATAGAGATGATGAGGAAAGCGACATTTTACTTATTACCAAGAACGACTTCGTTTCAGCTTTTGAACCATACATAGAATTCAAAGAGTCAACAGGTTTTAAATGCAGCCTTAAAACAGTTGAGGATATTTACACTGAATATTCTGGACAGGATGATCAGGAAAAAATCAGAAATTGTATTATCGATTATTATGAAAATTTCGGTATCGCTTATGTAATTCTAGGTGGTGATGGCGATGGTGATAATGCAGCGGGTAAAGTTATTCCTCACCGAGGTTTCTATAATGTTGCCTGGGGAACTACTGAAGATGATCTTCCTGCTGACATTTATTACTCTAATCTTGATGGAAACTGGAATGCCGATGGCGATAACAAATTCGGGGAAATCGGAGAAGAAGATTTTTATTCAGAAGTTGCAATAGGAAGAATTTGCGCTGATAATACTACAAAAATTCAAAACCACATAAATAAACTTGAATTATATCAGGACGCTCCTGTTGTTGACGATATTGAAAAAGCATTATTCCTCGGAGAATTATTATGGAGCGACCCAACCTGGGGTGGCGACTATAAAGACGAAGTTGCCGATGGTAGCTCAAATCATGGTTATACAACAGTTGGATTATCAGAAAATATTACTTGTACAAAATTATACGAAAAAATCGCAAGCTGGAACAAACAAGATGTTTTCTATCAGGCAAGTACTGTTGGTGTTAACTTAAGAAATCATCTCGGTCATTCAAATGTTAATTATTGCATGTTAATGTACAATCCTGATTTAACCACTTCAAATTTTCAAAACGATGGAATATCACGTGGTTTTATGATCGGTTATTCACAAGGTTGCTACAACGGTGCCTTCGATAACCGTGGAACATATGGCTATGAAGAGGATTGTTTTTCTGAAATTATTACAACATTAGAAACAGCCGATGTTGCTAATATTGGAAATTCAAGATATGGCTGGGGGCAACATTCAAGTACTGATGGGGCCTCTCAATATTTTGATCGTCAATTTTTTGATGCAATTTTCGGAGAAAACATAACTCAAATTGGATGGAGTAATGCCGATTCAAAAGAAGATAATGTTCCTTTTATTGATGGTGAAGCTATCAGGTGGTGTTATTATGAGTTAAATCTATTTGGTGATCCTTCAATGGATATCTGGACAGCAATTCCTACTGATTTTGCTGCAACTTATCCTGCAAGCATTCCAATAGGATCGAGCCAATTAGCAGTTCAAACAGCCGTAGCTTTTGCACGGGTCGCCCTCGTTCAGAATGGTGAACTAATTGGCCGTGGTGTAGCTGACGAAAGCGGAAATCTTATTGTTTATACTTTCTCACCAATCATAGACCCAACTCCAATTTCAATTTCAATTATCGGGCATAATAAAAACAGACATCAGGGAAATATTGTAATCGTTTCCGATGAACCATATGTAATTTTTGATTCAAAAGTTCTTAATGATGATGCCGGAAATGGAAATGGAATACTTGATTATAATGAGAGTGTTACATTATCAGTTGGGTTGAAAAATGTTGGTAATCAACCAACAAATGATGTTGTTGCTACAATAAGTAGTGAAAATATGCATGTTTCAATAATTGATAATACAGAAACCTACGGCTATTTTGATCCCGAAGAAGTAATATATATTGTCGATGCTTTTGCTTTTTCAGTTTCAGCAGCTGTACCTGATGGAGAAGCCATTCTGTTTAAAATCACTGCCGAAAGTGGAGAAACCGCATGGGATAGCTATTTTTCAATTGTTGCTCATGCACCTGAATTGAACTTTGTTGAATTCGAAATTCTCGGTAACGGAAAAATTGATCCGGGTGAAACCACCGAAATTTCAGTTAACATTGATAATAGCGGTTCATCCGATGCTTATGATGTTATTGCCGAACTCATTACATCAAGCCAATATATGACAATAAATAGTGATCCTCAATCTCTGGGAACTCTAAGCCCCGAAGACATAGGTGAAGTTATTTTTAGTATAACTGCTTCTGCAAATACTCCTGCAGGTCAGATGGTTGATTTTGTTGTGGATATTTCTGCATCTTTTGGAATTACAGCAAACGGTGAATTTACTGTAATTGTAGGTCAAATTCCGATCCTTCTTCTTGATTTTGACGGGAATAACAATTCAGCAAATCATATGCAATCAGCTATTAACGAAATTGGTGTAAGTTGTGAATTAATGACTTCAATGCCGGCTGATTTAAATCTTTATTCTTCAATTTTCATTTGCCTTGGAATTTATAGCGATAATTATATTTTATCTTCCGATGAAGGTTCAATGTTAGCTGATTATCTGAATAACGGAGGTATGCTTTATATGGAAGGCGGAGACACATGGTATTATGATTCTCAAACTGCTGTTCACACAATGTTTAATATTGATGGTCAAGCTGACGGTTCGAGTGACATGGGAACAGCTACCGGGCAAAGTGGAACTTTTACTGAAGGAATGAGTTTCAACTATTCAGGTGATAACAGTTGGATAGATCATATTGCTGCGAATTCACCTGCAGTTTTGATATTCGAAAACCAATCGCCAAATTATGGATGTGGTGTTGCTAACGATGCCGGTGATTATAAAACTATCGGTGCTTCCTTCGAGTTTGGTGGCCTCGACGATGGCGGCTCAAGCAAACTTGAACTTATGACTGAATATATCGACTTCTTCGGTTTATTACCATCAAGTGGAGAAACACAAACCATTGAATTAGCCACAGGTTATCAGTTTATTTCTTCAAGAATTGATGTTGAGAATCCTGATATGCTCATTGTGTTGCAAGATATATTAAACGAAAATCTTGATTTTGTCAGAAACTCCGAAGGTACTGTTCTGAGAAAAATCGGGCCTAACTGGGTAAACGGAATAGGTGATTGGATTGCAACCGAAGGTTATTTAATTAAAATGCTTGGAGCTGAAACTCTTGCCATAACAGGCCCCGTTTTGAATCCAATGTCTCCGATTGATTTAACAATAGGCTATCAATTTGTAAGTTATTTACTTGATACACCTATTGATGCAATTGCTGCTTTCGAGAATATTTTAACTGATAATTTAGATTATATCAGAAATTCACAAGGTGAAATGTTAAGAAAAATCGGGCCTAATTGGGTGAATGGCTTGGGCTACCTCAATCCTGGCGAAGGATATCTTATTAAAATGTTTGCTGACGACCAATTAGTTTATAATGGTGTTAACGACGGTGTTAAAAACACATATGTACCGAAAGCAATGAATCATTTCGCATTTGATGGTGGAAATCCTGCCGAGCCGGTTTATTCATTATATGTTTCCGGTTTGAACATTGGTGATGAAATAGCTGTTTACGACGGCGACAAAATGGTTGGGGCAAGCGTAGTTATTTCAGAAAACACTCTTGAAAATAGTGTTCCTATATTTAGTGTATTAACTAATGATTTAGGTTATGAAAGCAATAATGAAATGACTCTGAAAGTTTGGGACTCTGAATACCAGGCTACAGTTTATGCAACCTATACTTTCGATAATGAATATACTCAGGCTTTCAACCAAACAGTATTCCCTGAAACAGATGGCAGATTCAGCGTGTTGAATGTAACTAAAGGCAGTCTCGGTTTAATGGATAATGCAAATCTTGAAGTTTCAATTTATCCAAATCCTGCCTCCGATGTATTGAATATTGTTTCAAACAATTCGATTACACGAGTTAAAGTATTGAATTTTGTTGGACAAATAATGCTCGACAACATTGTAAACGAAACAAGCCTTAATATTAATACTTCAGCATATCAATCAGGTGTTTATTTTATCCAAATTGAAACTGCAAATGGTATTAAAACCGAAAAAGTGACGATAAAATAAAAATCGTTAACTAACAATTTATAAAGGCTGCTTCCATTTTGGGGCAGCCTTTTTTAGTTACAGGGACTAAGCTCCGAATAATTATTTGGCTCTCGTTATAAACGAAAACAAAATAAAAGATGGAATTCTTTTGATTATAGTGATGGCATACCTTATGAGGTGTATGATTGTTGCTTGCTTTATTCTTCCGGAGGCCTGCCTGCACGAAACCGTTTCGGCATAGACTGGGATGTTATCCCTTTTTCCTGATCAATGAATCCTTTTATGTAAACAATTATTATTTAGTGTGTTTCTTTCTTTTTATCCAATACCCGGGTTTAAGATAAGCATTTGCTATTGCAAGAATCCACAACATATCTTCACGAATAATGTAGGCAATATAAAATGGAAATATTTTAAGATTAACACGACGAAAACTACCTTTACGAAGCTGTGGAACAGTAGAATTTTTTAATATCCAATTAATGTGGTGATCAATTTCATCTTTCAATTTTAATCCTTAACCGGTTTGCTTTTCTTCATAATATTTTATCGCCTCACTTTATTCTTCAAATGCTTGTTCAAGAATTGTAATCTTCATGATGCAAGGTGGCTTTCAATATTTTTTATAGCTTCAAAGTAATCAATACCAATTGCTGTTCCATCATCCACAGCATTAATCCTATCTGCAATTTCCTTTTCCCAGGCAGAATCAATATTTTCAGAATTTGAAGGCATGTTATCAAGAAAAAGAAGGAACCTGACTATTTCTAAACGTTCTCTCTTGTTTAGCTTGATTATTTCAATAGTTAAATCTTCAATATTTTGTTGCATTCTTTTCAAATTTCTTTATACGTTTTTCTTACAAAAATATTAAAATTATTACAGATTATGAATTTAATAAAACTTAAAAATTTGTTGCTCTCATTTCTTCATTTTCTATTCTCAATTATCGTGTGGATTAAGGATTTAATCCTATAAATTTAAACATATTCGAGGTTCTAAATCCTCGAATATGTCGGAGATAAATGTTATGAGGTATGGATTAAATCTTTTTGAAAGATGGAACGCGAGTAGAGAATCAATTATTTGATCATTTCAATAAACTTCTTTTTGAATTCAGATAGTTCTTTCGTTGACAATTTACCTAAGTCAGCAATTTTGTCTTCTCTTTTTAATTTACAATTCTATCAACTTTAATTACGGAATCAACTCTTAAATTATTAATGTTATCA
>CAZBSL010000025.1:10730-22549 GCA_964494265.1 uncultured Bacteroidales bacterium | reverse complement strand
AAAATAAATTTAAAAACAATCAATTTCTTATAACCATAGGAATTAAATACTAATTACAAAAAAAAACATCGAAAATAATTCGATTAATATTAAATTTTCTCAAAATTATAGGATGTCGTGGAAACATGGCATCCTTTTTTTTTTGAAAGATTTAGTAAGTTTAATGTTATCAAAGTTTTTCCCAAACCCTCAGTCTTTTATCAAAATATGAAACCTTTGATTTCTTCTTCCCAGCAAACAATATGGAACAATTGTAGTTCTATCGACATATAAATACTCAAGCCCTCTGATATTACACAGACTCTCGGGAAGGGGTAACATTACCCCTGATTTTGCAACATCTAATTCACACAAATAGCTTAAATCACCAATTTCAACAGGTAATTGCTGAATTTGATTTTTTCCAATAATTAAAAATGATAACATAGTACATCTTCCAATTTCTTTTGGTATATAAGTTAACTGGTTGTGATCAAGATATAAAAACTCCAAATTCTTTAATTCTCCTATACTTTGGGGTAGTTCTTTCAAATTATTATAATTCAATTTTAGTTCTTCCAGACTTTTAAGATTTCCAATCTCATCGGGAAGGCTTTCAAGATCATTAAATATTATCGACAAGTTTTTGAGGTTCTCAAGACTTCCTATCTCCGCAGGCAATTTTTTAATATCATTTCTGCTTAATACGAGTCTTTCTAAATGTTTGAGTTTTTTAATATCAGCTGGAACTTCTTCAATATTGTTTTTAAATAGAATTAATTCTTCAAGATTTTTTAAATCAAATACACCGCTCGGAATTTCTTTTAGATTGTCCCTGCTTAAGTCAAGAATTTTAACATCATCAATATTGGAAAGGACCCGGTTAAGATTTTTATATCTCGATGTGCTACATGATAAAGCTAATAAAACAACACTCAACAAAAATATATTTTTAAATGCTCTCATAATTAATGTTTTATATATTTAGCTTCAAAAATAATAAAAAAGCTTATAACTTAAAACATTTTAGTAAATGTTGTAATTAGAAAAACATCATTTGTGAATGGTTTTTTACCCAAATGAAATCCTGTGAACCCCAATATCATACTCCTTATTTATCTCATTAATAATGGATTCATAATCATCTTCACAATTAACAAAATCAAGGTTATTGGTGTCGATTATCAAAATTCGCATCCCCGATTGTTGTTTTATAAAATTCAGATAACCTTCCTGAATTTTCTCAAGATAAGAGCTTTCAATATCTTTTTCATAAGACCTTCCTCGTTTTAAAATATTTTGTTTCAATTTATAGATATCTAAATATAAAAAAACGAGTAAATCCGGTTTAGGTAAAGCCAAATTTATTATGTGAAAGAGATTTTTGTAAAGGCCAAATTCATCATTTTGAAGAGTTTTTTGAGCGAAAATTAATGATTTATTGATGAAATAATCGGAAATAGTAAATGATTTGAAAAGGTCTTGAGTCGTTAATTGCTTTTTCAATTGATGAAATCGTTCGGCAAGAAACGACAATTCAAGCGGGAAGGCATATCTATCAGGATCTTTATAGAATTTTGGCAAAAACGAATTATCTTCAAATTGTTCAAGAATTAATTTTGCATTAAACTGCTCGGCAATTCGTGAAGCCAAAGATGTTTTACCCGCTCCAATATTTCCTTCAATGGATATGTAATTATATTTCATTAATAAAATGCAACATTAATCAGAAATTCAAAATGAATTTCTTGTAATGCAAAAGTAATTTTTTTAATGATTTTTTTTATTAATTATAAACTTTTCAAGCAATGTTTTATCGGGGCATTTGTCAAGAAGTTGCTTAATCGACTTATTAAAAACAGGATGAATAAATTTATTATTTATTTCGAGAAATGGTAGTAAAACAAATTTCCTTTTATGAAGCAATGGATGGGGAATAACCAATGATTTTGTATTAATACATTGATTATCATAAAATAAAATGTCAATGTCTATAATTCTTGATTCATATTTAATTATACGTTTTTTTCGTCCGATCAATTTTTCTATTTTCAGAATTTCGTTCAAAACCGATTCTGCAGAAAGTTTGGTTTGACATAACAAAACCTGATTTAAATATTTCTCTTTATAATCAACCCCCCAAGGTTCGGATTCAAAAACGGAAGAAGTTTTAACTATTTTACCAATGCGTTCTTCAATATAAAAAATTGCTTTCTCCAGTGCAATCTGCCTATCGCCTAAATTACTACCTAAAGAAAAATAAATCTCACTCACAATAAATTAATTTTCAAATTTATTAATAATATCAACATTTTGGGCAAAAAAAA
This sequence comes from uncultured Bacteroidales bacterium, assembly GCA_964494265.1. Taxonomy (GTDB): domain Bacteria; phylum Bacteroidota; class Bacteroidia; order Bacteroidales; family JAEINX01; genus JAEINX01. Next base: position 20,243 of record CAZBSL010000025.1, on the reverse strand, counting down.
AGAGAGGTTAAAGCCTCTCTTTTTTTTAACAATATCATTATATTAACCAAGCAAAACACGCTTGAATTCTGTAACTGTAAGGTCTTTATCGTTTTCGGTAAGGTATTGACGGATAGTTTTTTTTGTGTCTCTAACAAATTGTTGATTTAACAAAGTGTTTTCCTTGAAGAATTTATTTAATTTTCCGATTGCGATTTTTTCAACCATCGGTTCAGGTTTTCCTTCCTGGCGTGCAAGTTCTTTTCCGATTTCAATTTCTTTATCGATAATTTTTTGTTCAACATCATCTTTATCAACAGCTACCGGAGACATTGCAGCAACTTGCATTGCAAGCTCATGTCCGATTTGATCGACTTTTTCTACATCGTCTTTATTCATTCCAAGAAGAGTAGCAAGTTTATTTCCTTGATGGTTATAAGCATAAACTTTAGCAGCATTAATGATTTCGTAAGATGAAAGTTCGATTTTTTCACCAATTTTTCCTATTTGATCCATAATAGTTTCTTCAACAGATCTGCCATTCAATCCAATAGCTTTAAGCTCGTCGATAGTTTTTGGTGAATTTTCAAGTGCAAGGTCAACAACAGAGGAAACAAAATCAATAAAATCTTGATTTTTCGCTACAAAATCGGTTTCGCAATTAATAGCTACAATGCAACCGAATTTTTTATCATCAGTAGTTTTTGCTATCACGACTCCTTCGCTTGCTTCTTTACCAGCACGTTTAGAGGCAACTTTTTGGCCTTTTTTTCGTAGATAGTCAATTGCATTTTCAAAATTGCCTTCAGATTCAACAAGAGCTTTTTTGCAATCCATCATTCCGGCACCTGTTTGCTTTCTTAGTTTATTTACTTCAGCAGCAGTTATTTTTGTCATTTTTTTTCTGATTATGATTTGTAAAATTAATTAATGCGTGAAAAAATTATTTTGAAACATTTTTTCTTGGCCTTTTTGTAATTTTCTTTTCGACCTTATGTACATCCTTCATTTTTTCAGGCTTGGCTTCAATTCCTTTCTTCCCTTGCTTTTCTCCTTTAATTTCTTCTTCGGTTTCGGCCTCTTCTAAAGCTTTAGATTTTTTTATTTCAATAATTTTTTCTTTTTCTTTTTCTTCTTCAATAGCTTTCTTGTCGCGATCAAGTTTTCTTTCCATAAGTCCTTCTTCAATGGCTTTAACCATAATTGAGACAATCAAAGAAATTGATTTTGAAGCATCATCGTTAGCTGGAATAGGAAAATCGACTTTTGTTGGGTCGGAATTAGTATCAACAATTGCAAAAGTCGGAATATTTAATTTTATAGCTTCTGCAACAGCAATATGTTCTTTGTTGATGTCAACAACAAAAATAGCTGCAGGCAAACGATTTAAATCGGCAATACTACCTAAGTTCTTTTCAAGTTTTGCACGTTCACGTGTAATTTGAAGTCTTTCTCTTTTCGAAAGGTCTTTGAATGAACTGGTAGTCATCATTTTGTCGATTGATGACATTTTTCGGACAGCTTTACGAATTGTTGCAAAATTTGTTAGCATTCCGCCGGGCCATCTTTCAGTAACATAAGGCATATTGATACCTTTAACATGTTGAGCTACTATCTCTTTTGCTTGTTTTTTTGTTGCGACAAAAAGTATTCTTTTGCCGGATTTTGCAATTTGTTTTAAAGCAGAGGCTGCTTCTTCAATTTTTGCAATTGTTTTGTAAAGGTCGATAATATGAATTCCATTACGTTCCATAAAAATATATGGACCCATATTGGGATTCCATTTACGTTTCAGGTGACCAAAATGTGAACCTGCATCTAATAGGTCATTAAAATTTGTTTTCGCCATTTAATTTAATTTTTTGTTTACATTCTTAAAATTAACAATTGCCAAGTAGCCCTTAATCAGGGGTCTAAGCAATTTAGATACTAAACTAAAGCAGTTGTTAACGTTTGCTGAATTGAAATTTCTTTCTTGCTTTTTTCTGTCCCGGTTTTTTTCTTTCAACCATTCTCGGATCTCTTCTCATCAATCCTTTAGCTTTAAGCGGTGGACGATTTTCTTCGTCGATTTTGCATAAAGCCCTTGAAATAGCAAGTCGAAGTGCTTCAGCCTGGCCTGTTATACCACCACCGTCAAGGTTTACCTTAATATCGAATTTTCCCAATGTATTTGTAATTTCCATAGGTTGGGTAATTACATAATGAAGGGTTGCTGTCGAAAAATATTCTTTGTAATCTTTATTGTTTACAATAATACTACCATTTCCGTCTTTAAGATAAATTCTTGCAACTGCAGTCTTTCTTCTGCCAAGAGCATTAATTACTTCCATATTCTACTTTATTGAATTTATTTTGATTGTTTGTGGTTTTTGCGCTTCGTGTGGATGTTCTTGTCCTTCATAAACAAATAGATTTCTGAACATTTGGCTTCCGAGTCTGTTCTTTGGAAGCATCCCGGTAATAGCTTTCTCAACTATAGCTGTTGGTTTCTTTTCAAGTAACTCTTTTGGGGTAGTGAATTTTTGTCCTCCGGGATACCCAGAATAACTAACATATTGTTTGTCTGTCCATTTTTTTCCGGTTAACCTTATCTTTTCTGCATTAATTATAATTACATTATCTCCGCAGTCAACATGTGGTGTATATTCAGGTTTACGTTTACCTCTTAAAAAAGAAGCAGCAATTGATGCAAGGCGGCCCAAAATTTCGTTTTCAGCGTCAATCAAAATCCATTGTTTATTAACAGTTTGATCGTTTGCGCTAATTGTTTTATAACTTAAAGTGTTCATTTGAATTTTTCAATTTTGTATTCAAAAAATTATCCTTTTAAAAAGGGGTGCAAAAATAGAATTTAATTTTTTATTTAACAAATTTATTAATAATATTTTGTCAATTTTCTTTATAAAGATGATTATTAGTTATTTTAATGCCGAAAATCAACAAATAAAATAATGTAATTAGGACTCAAATAATATTTTTTATAATAAAAATTAAAAATAATTGGCAAAATTAAAAATTAATATTGATGCGGCAATCAAAATCAGCAAATATCTTTGATTAAAAATGTGAACTTTTTAGTTGTTAAAATAATATTTTTTATTATCTTGCAAAACAGAACTTTAAAGAAAATGAAATCAAATATCGTAAAATCATTATTGTTTGCTTGTTTGTTTGCTACCGGTATGGCTTATCTCGAAAGTGCTATTGTGGTTTATTTGCGTGAGATACTTTACCCTGAAGGCTTTGTTTTCCCGTTAAAAATCGTAGGGGAAAATATAATTATTACAGAATTATTCAGAGAAATTGTAACAATAATCATGTTATTATGTATAGGTTTTTATTTCGGAAAGTGCAGGCTCGGGAAATTTGCTTACTTTATTCTGGCATTTGCTGTTTGGGATATTTTTTATTACATATTTCTTAAAGCATTAATCGGCTGGCCTGAATCATTGCTAACATGGGATATTTTATTTCTAATTCCATTAAATTGGATTGGACCGATTATTGCTCCAATTATCAATTCAATTACAATGATATTATTAGCCTTAATTATAATAGTTTATGAAAGAAAACACCTTAAAGTCAGCTTCACAATCTATGAATGGCTATTATTAATTATTGGATCAATAGTAATTTTTATTGCATACATAAAGGATTCAATGTTTTTCATTTGGGGTTTTATTCAAAACAAGGCTAATAATTTGAGTGAACTGCAAAATGCTTTAGAAAAATTCTCACTTGAGTTTATTCCTTTTAAGTTTGATTGGATATTATTTAGTATCGGTGAATTATTATTTTTAATTTCGATAATTATATTTATCAGAAGAATGAAAAAAATCAAATAATAGAAATTTTATTTAATTTCGCCGTGATTTAGAACATTGAATAAGAAAGAAAATGTCGATTTTAGTAAAGGAAGTAAGTAAACTATACGATTCTCAGAAAGCTCTTGATAATATAAGTTTTGAAGTTGGCGAAGGAGAAGTTGTCGGATTGCTGGGTCCAAACGGAGCAGGGAAATCCACTATTATGAAAATCATCACTTGTTTTATCCCTCCAACGACTGGAACTATTAGTGTTAATGGTTTCGATGTTCTCGGACAATCAATTGATGTAAGGAATATTATCGGATATCTTCCCGAGAATAATCCTTTATATCCCGAAATGTACGTAAAAGAATATCTTGAATTTATTGCCGGCTTACATAAACTAAAATCAATTTCCAAAAGCCGGGTTGTTGAGATGATTGAAACCACAGGGCTTGGCGATGAACAAAACAAAAAAATCGGTGCTTTATCGAAAGGTTATAAGCAAAGGCTTGGTTTAGCCCAGGCATTAATTCATGATCCCCAGGTATTGATTTTGGATGAACCGACATCGGGCCTTGACCCTAATCAGTTGTTAGATATTAGAAATCTGATAAAAGAAATAGGGAAAAAGAAAACAATTATTTTTTCCACCCATATTATGCAGGAAGTTGAAGCAGTTTGTGATAGGATTATTATACTTGATAAAGGAAAAATAGTTGCCGATGATTCAACCGAAAATATTTCCAAAATGTCTGCCGGAAATGAGATTATTTCAGTAGAATTTAATTCAACTGTTCCATCCGAAGAATTAATGAAGCTGCCCGGAACTATTGAAGTCAAGGGAGTCGGTGATCGGAAATGGATGATTACCGCACATGCTGAAAGCGATTGTCGGTCAAAAATATTCCAATTTGCCGTTCAAAAAAATATCACGGTGCTTTCATTACAAAAAGAAGAACGTAGCCTTGAGGAGATTTTTCAAACTTTAACAAAAAATTAGAAATTTCTAATTTTCAATTTGTTACTATTATACACGGTTTTTCTAAATTGGTTTATGAGTCAGGTGGTCTTTGATAGGCAGTTCATTTTTTATTAAAAACAAACAAACCAGAACACCAATAATTAAGATTGCAGTTGAACTCATGCCTACAATGGCTCCCATTTGTTCAAAAATTTGACCAATTATGAAGGGAACAAAAAGGCTTCCAATTGCAAGTCCGATGAATAACAATGTGTATGTACTTGATGATTCGGATTTTGGATATACCGAAGCCGCCGACAATAAAAGTGGTATAATACCGGAAAAGAAAAAAGAAGCGAGTAAAAACAAAACAATATTTATTAACACATGTTTTGAAAATGGTGCAAAAAAGACTAAAAATACAGAAACGATAGAAACTATTATTAATATCTTAGATGTTGTGAATCGTTTGGTTAAATTTCCACAAATCAAACGACCCAAAACCAAACTTACTCCAACTCCACAAAGAACGAGATGAGCTGAACCCTGTGACATTCCTCTTTCATTTTCCAGAAAAGTAATAATCCATGTAATAAAACCCTGCGAGGCTCCACCTCCTAAAATTATAGCGACAAATAATCCTAAAAAAAATCTGGGATTAAATGAAATTATTTCCTTAACACTTCTTATTGAAAGTTTTTCTACTTTACTAATGCGATCCAACTTTGTAAATATTAACGGTATAATCAACGGAACCATAAACAGTCCGGGAGCGGCTATAGCCAAGCGCCAGGAAATATTGAGCTTTTCAATGAGCCCGGGTATAAGTGGGCCAACTATATAACCGAATGAAAGAAAACCAAAAAGAACAGATTGGATTCGGGCACTTTCTTTACCTAAAACATTGGTAACATATACACCCGGTAGAATTATCAATATACCATTTCCAATTCCCGCAAAGAAGCAGAAAAATGCAAACATATCAAATTCCTGACTCAGGGATGCAGAGATCAATGATATACAAATAAACAAAGCGCTGGAAAGAATAAGTGTTTTCACTAAAAATTTATGTATCAAATGAGTTACAAAAATTGCACTCAACATCATGCCGATAAAATATACAAGAGGTAATATACCAACTTCTCCCTCTGTTAAATGGAACTGCCCCATTATCATATGGATTGTGGATGGTATAATAAGTTGGACAAATCCGGCTACAACCATCAGGGGATAAAATGCTCTTATGCTTTTCATAGGCAATGTAAATATTCAATTTGGTCAGACATAGAGCCGCAAATATCCACAAAATATATTAAATAAAAAAGCGTGAAATAATCTGAGTAACATTAATATTTGTAAAATTTTCTGACCGGAATCTTCATTTGCGGAGAAGGATGGACTTGTAACTGACAGCATTGATTTGAAAACCGAAATCTAAATACTTACCAAAATTAATCAGAATTGTCTATTTAAAAGGAGGAACGTAGTCTTGAGGAGGTTTTCCCATCATTAACTAAAAAAAAGAACCAGAGACTATTGCTCCTATTTCCAAAAATACCAAAGCTATTGAAAATGAGACAACGATTGGAATTTATTCTCTTTTTAAAAGCTTAAAAAAACTTGATTACGAATAAAAAATATTTCAACTTTAATTTGTTTTTCTATTTTTGCCTCAGATTATTAAAATTAAAAAATAAGAAATGAAAAAGTTAATAATATTAATTGTAATTATGGTAGCAGGAAATAATTTTGCTTTCCCTCAGGAAAACTCACAAAAAGAAACATTAATTGTAATACACACCGATTACGGTGATATTACTGCCAAGTTATACAACGACACTCCTCAACACCGCGATAATTTCATAAAATTAATTAATGAAGGCTGGTACGAAGGTTCACCTTTTCACCGTATAATTAAAAATTTTATGATTCAGGGTGGTGGAAATGCCGATGGAAAACAAGATCCGGGTTATAGAATTCCTGCAGAAATTAATCCAAAACATTATCATAAAAAAGGAGCATTGTCTGCTGCTCGACAGGGAGATCAGGTCAACCCCGAAAGGGAATCATCAGGATGCCAGTTTTATATAGTTCAAGGGAAAAAGGTGCCGGAAAATCAACTTGAATCTTTTTCAAAAAAAAGCGGAGTAAAATATACAGATGAGCAAAAAAGTGCATATAAAACCTTAGGTGGAACACCGCATCTTGATGGACAATACACAGTTTTCGGTGAGGTAATTATGGGCTTGGATGTTGTTGATAAAATTGCCGCCGTAAAAACAAATAAAATGAAAGGCGACTGCCCTGTTGAAGAATTAACAATGACAATTGAAATTGTTGAATAATAGAGAAAAAACCACTTAATTATAGGTGGATTTTAAATTCAAATTAAAGCAAGATGAAAGAAAAAATTCATCAAATATTAAAAGATGTTTCCGGTTTTTCTCCTGAAAAAAAGGAAGAAATTGAACAATTTAGAATAAAGTATTTAAGCAAAAAGGGTATTGTTTCCGGACTTTTTTCCGAATTTAAGGATGTTCCTAAAGAATTAAGAAAGGAAATTGGCCAACATCTGAATGATTTAAAAAATAATATTCAGGGGAAAGTTAATTCTTTAAATCAATCTTTCGAAATAATTGAAGAACCCTCATCTTCGGAGAAAGATCTTAGTCTTCCGGCTGATTTTATTCAAATTGGCTCACGGCATCCTTTGTCGATTATTAGAAATAGAATTATTGATATTTTTTCAAAAATAGGTTTTACTGTTTCTGAGGGACCTGAAATTGAGGACGACTGGCATAATTTTACGGCTCTGAATTTCCCTGCAGAACATCCGGCAAGAGATATGCAGGATACTTTTTTTATTGAAAAAAATCCGGATATCTCGCTTCGAACTCACACTTCGTCGGTGCAGGTACGAGCTATGGAGTCAGGGAAAATTCCTATCAGGGAGATTTATCCCGGCCGCGTTTTTAGAAACGAAGCCATTTCGGCCAGAGCACATTGTATCTTTCATCAGGTTGAAGGTTTGTATGTTGATAGAGATGTTTCGTTTGCCGATTTAAAACAAACCTTATTTTATTTTGCTAAAGAACTTTTCGGCGAAAATACTAAAACCCGTTTCAGGCCATCTTATTTCCCTTTTACCGAACCTTCGGCAGAAATGGATATTTCATGCAATATTTGTGGTGGTAAAGGTTGCAATATTTGTAAATACACAGGGTGGGTTGAAATTCTCGGTTGCGGCATGGTTGATCCTAATGTTTTGGATAACTGCAATATCGACAGTAAGGAATACACCGGATTTGCATTTGGAATGGGAATTGAACGCATAACAATGTTGAAATATCAGATTAAAGATTTAAGATTGTTTTTTGAAAACGACATTAAATTTTTACGGCAATTTGAATCAGCAATCTGATTTTTAAACTAAGAATCCAAACGCCCAACGAAGCTTATAATGATTAGAAATACATCATCTTATAAGGTGATGTTTTTAATTAATCATTCAAATAAACACCACTTCCGATAAAATAATCAATTCCGGGGATTTTAATAACAAATGATATTTTCTTTTCTTCTTTGGATGTCGTTGGATTATTCCAGTAATATTCGGAAAAACCACTATTATTATCTTTTACGACTTGTATGAGGTCTCTAATTACATAATTTCCATGCGTATCCTGATAATCGTAAAGATTTTGTCCTTGAAGATTTGGTTGCGTTGCATGTGCCACATTATAGGCTCTAAAATCATAAATAAAAAAATACCCGCTCTGATCATCGAAGAATCTGATATGTCTTATAAAATTTCTGCAAAATTCAACACCTTGAAGCGAATCTGAATAAATATTACTTAATACGCCGCCAATACCTTTGGCTACTGTTTTAGTAATTGTTTCTGTAATTATTTTATTTGCCTCAAGTTTATCATAATATATTTCGGGCAGGTCTCCATAAAATCCTGTTCCAATAAATAATTCTGCCGAAGGTATTCCTGTTACGAAACTAAGCTTGCGCTCAGTTTCACTATTCGCCGGATTTTTACGATAATATTCCACAAATCCATATCCGATATATTTAACGGTTGATACAAGTTCCTGAATGAAAAATTTTCCGTAGATGTCCTGAATATTAATTCGACATGTACCTATGAGATCAGGATTTACGTGTGCAACTACCCATGCATCATCCACGGTTTCAATAAAAAAATATCCTGATTCATCATTAAAAAACAATGCTTCATTAACAAAAGCCTGAGAAAGATGCGCCCTTCCGGTGCTATCATCAATCATGGTGTTGAAGATATAATTAAGTCCGGTAGCAACGTTTGTTGTGTTGGTTTGAACAATGGCCTTATCAAGCTCATATTGTGAAACTAAATCATAATTACTAATATTGGTTTCCTTATCACAAGAAGAAAAAATTACTGAGAAAAACAAAACAGATAGAATCAATATTACTTTGTGGGTATTCATTTTTTAATGAGTTTTTGGTTACTAATAAAGCACAAAAGTATAAAATATACTTGATAATAGTAATATGTGTGAAATATTGGGATTTGAATATTCGTCTCATCTGAGTATGATTCAGTATTGATGCTTATTTATAAAAATAACACAAATTATATTTTTAATAAAATCAAAAACTGAATCTAAAAATCAAAAAACAAACTAAGCTCTTTTTGTTTATTAGGCCTCTTTATGCTATTTTTGCCGCATGTCAAATAACGAAGATAAGTTAAAAAAAATAATTTCTCAT
>CAZBSL010000025.1:0-10630 GCA_964494265.1 uncultured Bacteroidales bacterium | reverse complement strand
CTATTTTTGCCGCATGTCAAATAACGAAGATAAGTTAAAAAAAATAATTTCTCATGCCAAAGAGTATGGGTTTGTATTCCAGTCGAGTGAGATTTACGACGGATTAAGTGCCGTTTATGATTACGGTCAAAATGGTGTTGAAATGAAAAACAACATCAAGGAATATTGGTGGAAAGCAATGGTCCAATATCACGAAAATATTGTTGGTCTTGATTCGGCAATTTTTATGCATCCGACCATCTGGAAAGCCTCAGGCCATGTCGATGCTTTCAGCGACCCGATGATCGATAATAAAGATTCTAAAAAGCGTTATAGAGCTGATGTACTCGTAGAGGATTTTATTGCCAAAATTGAAGGAAAAATTCAAAAAGAAGTAACTAAAGCCCGAAAACGTTTCGGAGAGAGTTTCGATGAAAATCAATTTAAAGCCACTAATCCGAGGGTATTAGCAAATGTCAAGAAAATTGAGGATATAAAAAATCGATTATATCCGGCAATGGATTCCGATAATTTAGATGATATTAAATTATTGATTGAAGAACTTGGGATTGCTTGCCCTTTATCCGGCTCGAAAAACTGGACCGATGTCCGTCAATTTAACCTGATGTTTTCAACTCAAATAGGTTCATTAAGTGAGGAAGCAAACCAAATATATCTCAGGCCGGAAACAGCACAGGGAATTTTTGTTAATTACTTGAATATTCAAAAAACCGGCCGGATGAAAATTCCTTTCGGAATAGCTCAAATCGGTAAAGCATTTAGAAATGAAATAGTTGCTCGCCAGTTTGTTTTCCGAATGAGGGAATTTGAACAAATGGAAATGCAATTTTTTGTTCGTCCGGGAGAGGAATTAAAATGGTTTGAATATTGGAAAAACGAAAGAATAAAATGGCATTTATCGCTCGGGATTCCCGAAGAAAAATATCGCTTCCACGACCATGAAAAACTTGCACATTATGCCAATGCAGCAAGTGACATTGAATTTGATTTCCCAATGGGTTTCAAAGAATTGGAAGGCATTCATTCGAGAACCGATTTCGATTTGGCAGCTCATCAGGAATTCTCAGGCAAGAAAATACAATATTTCGACCCTGAACTGAATCAATCTTATGTCCCTTTTGTTGTTGAAACTTCAATCGGGCTTGACCGAACATTTTTGGCAATACTTAGCCACTCCTATAATGAAGAAGTTTTAGAAGATGGTTCAATGCGCATTGTAATGAAACTGCCCCCTGTTATAGCTCCTTTTAAAGTGGCTGTTTTACCTTTAATAAAAAAGGATAAGCTTCCCGAAAAAGCAAGAGAAATCATGGATTCGTTGAAATATGATTATATGTGTCAATATGATGAGAAAGATGCAATCGGCAGAAGATACAGAAGGCAGGACGCAATCGGAACACCTTATTGTATTACTGTCGATCATCAAACTTTAGAAGATAACACAGTTACGATTCGTGAAAGAGATTCGATGAAGCAGGATAGAATTACAATTGAAAAAATTTCGGGAATTATTGCGGAGAGAATCAATGATTGAATGCTTGAATGAGTAAATGCTAAAATAGTAAAGGAGGGTTTTTTATTTTAAATAAAATATATTTCAAATGTGTTTTCTCTGGAAATTAAGATTGAATAGCTGTAGTTTTTTGAATTTTAATCGTAAATCATTAATCTAAAATTCTGAGAAATGCTTGAGATAGTAGAAATAAAAAAAGGCAAGAAGAAACTTCTTGAACAAGCTTTTGCAATTCGAAATGAAGTTTTTATAATTGAACAGGTGGTTGATCCGCATTTGGAATTTGATGAATTTGAAGATGAATCACAACACTATTTAGTTTATTCCGATAATGAGCCGATAGCAACGGCTCGTTGGCGTGAAACCCAAAAAGGTATTAAACTTGAGCGATTTGCAATTAAAAAATCTTACCGGAAAAAAAATATCGGCACTCTTCTTATGAAGTTTATTCTTGAAAAAACAATACCATTAAATAAACCTATTTACCTGCATTCACAAGCCGCTGTTGCCAGGGTTTATCAGAAAAACGGATTTAAAATTGTTGGTGGAGGTTTCGTTGAGGCGGATATTTTGCATTATTATATGCAGTATTTAAAATAGTTGCTCATTCAGTTTCTTATTTCATAAATACAATTGTTTTGCTTAGGTCTTAATCAATGCATTTTTGATTGCAAACATTACCAGATTAGGTGCATTCTTAGCACCTGTTTTTTCATAAAGCCTGGATCGATGGCCATCAATTGTCCGGCTACTTAAGCCGAGAAATTTTGAAATTTCGGTGTTTGAATAACCTTTGCAGATCAGTTCAAGAACTTCAACTTCTCTGTCGGATAATTTAATATTGCTTGTCTTTGATTTTTGTTTTGCGTATTTATTAATATTTCCGATAAATTCCTCAGAAAAGTAAGTTTCGTTATCCATTACCCTTTGAATTGCCCGTTCAAGCTCATCTTTAGTTGTTTTTTTCAAAAGGAAACCATCAGCTCCGGCATCTGTCATTTTGTTGAAATACCCGATTTCTTCATGCATTGTTAAAGCAATAATTTTTATATCAGGATATTTTGCAAGTACTTTTTTTGTTGCCTCAATTCCATCCATGACAGGCATATTTATATCCATCAAAATAACATCGACTTCTTGTTTTTTTAATATATCGAATAATTCATGGCCATTTGATGCTTCAGCAACTACTTTTATATCATTTATTTCATTTAAAATCGTCCGTAAACCTTTTCGGAAAATTACATGATCGTCAGCAATAATAATTTTTACAATATCCATTATCAAATTTTATTATAAAGATAAACTATTAATAAATTAAGTTGTTGTAAGAAAAAAATATTTTCAAAATTAAACTTTCAATTTTATTGATATTAATAAAAACATTCCTTTATTAATTTCGCTATTTAGATCGCAACTACCGTTGATTGTTTTTATTTTGTTAAAAATGTTATATAGTCCTAAGCCGGATTTGTTTTTAACGGCTTCGTCGATATTGAAGCCTATTCCGTCGTCGCGGTAATATAAAATTATTTGGTTTTTATAACTCTTTAATTCAATAACAACATTTTTCGCCTGTGAATGTTTAAGAGTATTATTAATTAACTCTTTTACGGTTTGATAAAGAATTGTTTCCTCAATTCCTCGCTTATTAATTTTATACTTTTGAGTTTTTACTCTAATATTGATTGATTTTGTATTGTTAATAAATGAGCAAAATTCATTGATGGCAGCCGCTAAGCCAAAATCTTGCAAAATATTAGGACGTATATTATTAGAAATTTCTTTTGTTGTAGAAATCGCCATATCCACAAGTTCGTCAATATTTTTTATGGTTTCCGATTCATTAATATTCTTATAATTACCTTTTTTAATCAAATCAGTATATAATTTTACTGTTGATAGAATGGGGGCGAGATCATCGTGAAGGTCAGCTGCAAACCTTTTTCTTTCCTTTTCTTCAGTTTTAATTATTGCCGTTAGAATTTTTTCTTCAATTTCTTTTCTTTCGGTAATATCTCTTGCTATACTTAAAAAGACAGTTTCATCATTATATTCTATAACCCTACTTTTCATTTCAACCGGAATTACTTTTCCATCTCTTGTAGCATGTTCGGATTCATATCTATACTGACCGAACTTACGAATCAATTCGATGTTTTTTTTAATTTCACCAATAAAGTTTTCACTTTTTATATCTCTGAAATTCATTTTTATGAATTCCTCGTGAGAATAGCCTAAAGTTTGACAGGCAAAATCATTGACTTCAACGAAATTACCATCAAAATCAACAACAAAAATTTCGTCACCACTATTATTAAATAATGTCTTAAACTGCCTTTCCGATTTCTCCAATGCCAATCGTGTTGTTGATAATTGTGTTTCCGATTTTTCAAGCTGTTTGAAAAACTTTCGCAGGTTACCTGTTGTAATAATATAAACAAATATTGAAAAAACTATAATAATTATTATTCCTATAATTATTGAATTTATCACTACTCCGGAAAACAGTTTTTTGGTTTCGTATTTTTGATCAACTGCCGCTGCAACAAATAATTTAAAATCGGGAAAATATTCAAAAGCAACGAGATATTTTTCGCCATTTTCGAGTATCGCCAACTCCTGAATACCTCTTTTATGATTTATAATATAATCAATCAGATTTTTATTTAAATTCTTTTGTTCAAATAATTTTGGTGATACAATCCTTTTTCTCAGATCGTCAAAAGCAAAAACAAAACCACTTTTTCCTATTTTTAAATCACTTAAAATCCGTTGGAGTTCATTTAAATCTTTCTCCTTGTCTCCAACATACAACATTCCAATTACGGAATCATTCCAAACTATTGGTTCATAGGCTGTAATATACCAATCATTCACAACAAAAGCCCTTCCGAAATAGGTTTTGTTTTTATTTATTGTTTTCACAACTTCCGAACTATTAGGAATATATGTTCCGACAGCTCTTGTCCCATCAGATTTTAAAACGTTTGTCGATATTCTAACATAACCACTATCGGTGCGTTGAAAAATTGTTGTCGTTCCACCAAACAATTCATGTGTTTTATCAACAAACGAAGTGTCACCCAATATAATTTTATCTCCAAGACACCATTCATTAATTAAAGCTTCACACTTTTGCTTTGTGATTTGATTAGTAATTGTTAAATTTCTTTTTAATCCGGAAGCTTTGAGTTTTTCAGAATAAAAAAGATTATTTGCGATTTTAAGATCTGTTTTTACTTTATCAAGTTTTAAGGAGTGTTCGCGTTCAAACATTTTTATAATTGTTTTCACCTCAAGAGTTAAATTGTTTTGCAACGAAAGACGAATCTCATTTTTTGATTTTTGAATTGAAAATACAGTTATAACAATGACTGAAATTATTATTCCGAAAACTATGAGCAAGAATAACTTTAGGTTTACCGAAAATCTTTTAAATCGTTTTATCATATTCAATTTTTTACAAAATTAAGAACAAATTTTTAATTCAATAATTTATCTGTAATACATTATATTTGCCGTTTTTTAAAAACTAAATATATATATTTATATGAATGAATTAAGTTATAGTCTTGGAGTCAGCGTTGCATATAATCTAAAGGAGCAAGGCTTTAAAGTTGAAAGTATTGAGGATTTCTCAAAAGCCCTTTACGATGTTTTGAATGATAATCAGCTTGCTATTCCGCAGGAAAAAATCGGGAAGTTAGTTAACGATTATTTTAAAAAGCTTCAGGAAAAGCATTCAGTGGAAAAGATGGATGAGGGTAAAAAATTCCTTGCAGAAAATGCAAAAAGAGAAGGAGTTGTTAATTTGCCAAGTGGTTTGCAATACGAAATTATTACCAAAGGTAATGGCGAAAAGCCAATACTCGCCGATAAAGTTACAACGCATTATCACGGAACCTTAATCAACGGAACAATATTCGATAGTTCTGTAAAGAGAGGGCAACCGGCAAGTTTTCCTGTAAATGGAGTTATAAAAGGCTGGACCGAAGCACTGCAACTTATGCCTGTCGGTTCAAAATGGAAACTCTATGTTCCTTCTGATCTTGCCTATGGTGAGCAAGGAGCAGGACAAACAATTGGGCCAAATACAACTCTCATTTTCGAAGTTGAATTGCTTTCGATTGACAAATAATAAAATACAAAACGTCATTAATGGCAGTTTTGAAAACCGAAATTTGAAGTCCGAAATACATTTTCTTCCTGTTTTCGGACTTTGGATTTTGATAAAGGTTTGAAAAATTTGTTATTTTTTAAGTTAAACTTGCTATTTAAATAAAAATAATACCGGAAATAAATAAAGAAGAATTATCAAAAATGTGGGACATTAAATAATCAAGTACAAATATTCAAAATAACACCTATATCAACCCGCCAATTCCTCCTGCCTTTTCGTATAAACTCTTTTCGAGATTAAAATACTAATTTCGTAAAGTCCTATCAGAGGAATACAAACCAGAACTTGACTGAAAACATCGGGTGGAGTAATAATTGCTGATAAGATAAGGCAAATTACCAGCATGTATTTTCTGTTTTTTTTCAAAAACGAGGGAGTTACCAGGCCAACTTTTGTGAAAAAATACATAAAAATCGGAAGCTCAAAAACAATCCCGACTGCAAATGTTACCGACACAACAGTATTTACATATGATTTTAAAGAAACCTGATTTTGAACAAATTCGCTTACATGATAAGTGCCGAGAAAATTTACGGTTAGCGGAACTATCAGGAAATAACTAAACAATATCCCGATAATAAAAAGCATACTGCTTGAAATCACAGCATAGTTTGTGTATTTACGTTCGTTTTTATATAATGCCGGTTTAATAAAGCTCCAAATTTCCCAAATTATATACGGAATTGTTAAAATAATTCCAGCTATGATGGAAATATACATGTGAGTTAGAAATTGTCCCGACATTTTAATGTTGATTATTGTCAGGTCGAAGGATTCGAAACATAATGATTTAAATGACAAAATATCAGCCAGTTTACAGAGCAAACGGTTTGTGATAAACTCGGAATCCCGTGGGGCAAGAATAATGTCGTCAAATATGATTTTTCTGTTTAAAAAAGCAACAACAGCAAAAACAACAACTGCAATTATTGAGCGGGTTAAATGCCATCGTAATGCTTCAAGATGTTGCCAAAACGACATTTCGTCCTGAGTTTTTTCATTACCCTGAATGTTGTCGGAAACATCTGCCATTATTCTTTAAAATATGATGGGGTTTTTATGCTTTTTGAAAATTAGGTTAATGCTTAGAAAAATTTCTCCTTATTTCTTTTTTGATAAATAATCTGATATTCCCTGATGGCTTTCTTTTATTCCTGCTTCTCCTTTTTTCCAATTCGCCGGACAAACTTCATCAAATTCTTCATAAAATTGCCATGCATCTATCATTCTTAAAACTTCGTCAATGTTTCGTCCCAAGGGGAAGTCGTTAACAACTTGGTGGCGTACAATCCCTTGTTTGTCGATCAGAAATAATCCGCGGTAAGCAACAGGTTCACCATCGAAAATAATTTCTTCGTCCTCATCATAATCATATTCGCCTGCAAGGACTTCAAAGTTTTCGGAAATTGTTTTTGACAGATCCGAAACCAAAGGAAATTTAACTCCCTTTATACCCCCATCATTAACCGGGGTGTTAAGCCAGGCATAGTGCGAGAATTTCGAATCAACCGAACAACCGATAACCATAGTATTTCTTTTTTCAAACTCGTGGAGTTTTTCCTGAAAAGCAAGTATTTCAGTAGGGCATACAAAAGTAAAATCAAGAGGATAAAAGAAAAAAACAACATATTTTTTCCCAATAAACTGAGCAAGCGAAAATTTTTCTACAAATTCACAACCATTTATAACGGCATCGGCCTCAAATAATGGAGCTCTTTTTCCAACTAAAACTGACATTTTTTTATTCTTTTAAATTTATTAACACAAAATTAGATAAAATTAATGTTCTTTGGGTAATTAAATTCGCCACAAATTCGATAATTATAAAATTGCTCAGAGAATCTACCGCTCATTCGTTTTCCGCTTTAAATCATATAGTTTAAAATTATTCCTGAATTTCGTTTATATTGAACAAAATAATTCTGTCTTTTTCAAAGTCGTATAGTGTAAGTTTGCGAAGTTCGAAAAAATTTACCCAATAAGCTTGCAATGTTCTGCTATATTCTTTTTGTGAACGGTCGGAATCAATTTGTGCATTATTCAATTCCAAAACATCATTCACTTTTCCGATTAGATATCTTTGCTGAGTTATTTCATAACGTTTTTGAGCAACTGTGTCTGCTTTTGCTGCTATAAACAGTTGGTTTTTTTGCATATTGAATTGCATAACATTCAGGTATATGCTTTGTTCAAAATCAATTCTGTCCTGTTCAACCGAGGTAATTACAAGATCCTGTTTTGATTCCGCCAATTTCATTTTTCCTTTTGCTAATCCCCAATCCACTATTGGAATACTTATTCCTAAAGTTAATTGTTGTTGATCCAGAGGAGATTTATAAGCATCTGAAAAAGATGGTCCATTTTTATTTAATCCAAAAACTGCGTATAAATCAGCATCAAACCTATTATTTAATCGTGCAAAATTCATTTCGCTTGCAGCCTGAAGTAAACGTTTTTCAAAATCAAGCCCGGTAGATGCGTTTTTCTTAGCTTCATTAATAGCTTTTTGAACCGGTACATCAAAGTGTAATGTATTTAATGGAGTTATAAGGCTAATGTTTTCATCATCTTTTATTCTTAAAAATGATTTGAATATAAAAGTAATATTTTCCAAATTTAGTTCAGATGTTTCAACAGAAGATTGGGCACGCAGCAAATTTAATTCAAGCTGCAATAATTCATTCTCGGCTATCTTACCGAGATTAAATCTTCCGAAGGCAATATGAAATAAAGTATCGTAATTCGATCTGTTTTTTAAGGCAATTTTTTTATCAATCTGAGCTAATAATAGATTGAAAAAATGATTTACAGCAGTAATAGAAATCTGCTCAACATCCTCGAGATATTTGCTTTTTGCTTCAAGATATTTTAAAGGTTCAATCTTTTTATCCCATTTATAGGCATTATATTTAAAAATAGGTTGTGAATATCCAATATTAATTGGTGTAGAGTAAAATGTTATTACGGTTGAATCTTTAAAATTTTCCGTACGATTCAAACCCGATTGTACAAAAAATTCTCCTCCCGTAATTCCAATTTTCTGTGTTAGTTTCATCTTTAGATCCGCTTCTAATAAATTATTTTCTTTGTAAACTATTACACCATCATCTTTCTCAGGATCTATCGACCTGTTTATATTTGGTAATATTCCGTTAAATTGAAGTGAAGGAAGATAATCAGCCTTAAAAGTTTTATATTCCCAAAAACTTGAACGAAATCTATGCTTTGCCATTAAAGCATCCGGGGATTGCTTTTTAGCGATTTCTATAACATCCTGCAAACTTAGCCATCTTGTGTTTTCTTGAGCAGAAACGCTAAAAGATGAAATTATTAATAAAATAATTAGTGAAATTTTGGTATTTTTCATATTTCGGTAAACAATTTTAGATTTTAGGTATGATATTATTTATTATGTTTATCATTAGAAATTAGAAATTAGGCTTTTTTCCTAATTTTTTTAATTTCAAATATAATCATTCTTTTGTGTATCAAAACTTTAATTTCATTTTTTATATAATCGTGTTTTTTAATTCAAAATTGCAGATTGATGACTGCCAATTGCCGGCTGAAGATTGCTGACTTTTTCTAATCATGACGCAATGAAGTAACCGGATCCTGATTTGCTGCTTTTTTTGCCGGCATATATCCGAACAAAATACCAACCGAAGCTGAAACTCCAAAAGAGATAAAAATTGAAAGCGGTGATATCAATGTCTTAATATCTGTAAGTTGCATAACTAATTTTGATAAAACCACTCCGAGGACAATTCCAATAATTCCTCCTGTTATACTGATTATTGTTGCTTCCGAAATAAACTGAAATTCAATATCTCTTCGAGTCGCACCTGTTGCCATTCGCACTCCAATTTCTCTTATTCTTTCCATTACCGAAGCAAGCATAATATTCATAATACCAATTCCGCCGACAATCAACGAAATACTTGCAATGGCCCCGAGTACAATATTAAAAATATCTTTAGTTCTTTGTTCTTGTTTTAAAAGCAGTTCGGGTACTTTGATTTCAAAGTCATTAACGTCATTATGCCTTCGATGAATCATTTTTTGAAGAATTTTTGTTGTAACTGCAAGGTTTTCGCTGTCGTCAATTTGAACAACAATTTTATCTAATTGATTAGCGTTGTCATCACCACCGCTGCTACCATAAGAATATGAAGCAAAACCTCCAAAAATAACAAATCTGCTTCCTGATAAAGCTGCACTATTTACTAAAGAGCGGTCTTTGTATCTGAGCAAAACAGTTTGAATTGGAGTATAAATATTATTATTATAATCGCTAATGCCAAGATTTGCAGTTGTCTCGGAACTAACATTTCTGTTTTCGAGTATGCCTATAACCTTCAACCAGATGTCGCCACATTTTATATATTTTCCTAATGGATTTTCCTGCGGGAAAAATTTCGCTTTAATCGAAGGGCCGATAATACAAATAGGATCGCCATTTCGCATCTGTGTTTCGTTAAACATATAGCCATCCTGTACATTTAAATTAAATACTTTGAAAAAATCAGGTGTAACGCCATTTAGTTTTGCCGATCGTCGGATACCATCTTTAATAATATGGGTTTCGTAAGTAACTTCAGGGCTGATTCTCACCACGCTCGGGATAATTTCTACAATGCTTAGTGCATCCTCTAAAGTCAAGCCGGGCGAAAATTTATTTTTTGATGTGTTGTTTTGGTCTTCATCTTCACCGTTTTTTGTTAAGTCAAGTATTGGGGTTATAGAAATATTGTTAACTCCCACTAATTTAATTTGTTCGAGAATTTCCTGTTGTGCTCCGTTACCTATTGCCATCATTGTAATTACGGCAGCAACACCGAAAATAATTCCGAGAGCCGTAAGAATTGAGCGAAATTTATTGGCAAAAACAGCTTCAATGGCAATGCTGAGAATTTGAATATATCGTTCCAATG
>CAZBSL010000024.1:0-22945 GCA_964494265.1 uncultured Bacteroidales bacterium | reverse complement strand
TCTTTCGTTAAAATTCCAACATCTTACCGTAAATGACGGTCTTTCTCAAAATACTGTTAAAGGAATTGTGCAAGATAAATATGGTTTTATTTGGATAGGAACTCAATGTGGATTGAATAGGTATAACGGATACGATTTTAGGGTTTTTAAGCATGATGCTTTAAATCCCAATTCAATTTCTGATAATTATATTTTATCACTATTTATTGACAGTAATGAGAATTTATGGATAGGAACTGAATCTGGTTTAAATCGCTATGATTTCAAAACCGAACGTTTTATTAAATACCTCAATAAGTCAAAAAAAGATATTCAAATAGAAAATAATTGCATAAAAATTATTACTGAATCAAAAGCTACACCCGGTTTATTATGGATTGGAACCAATTATAATATTTGCAGCTTTGACATAAAAACTGAAGTATTTATCGATTATCAACTTCCTTTCATTGATTCCTTGCAACATCTCAGTTTGCCAATACAAACTATTTTTGAATCCTCAAACGAATTAGGAACCCTTTGGATAGGCACCTTATTTGGTTTGATCAGATTTAATACTAAAAGTGGTACTTTCACTCATTATGGCACAAAAGAAGGTTTAAGCAGCAATTGCATTAATTATATATATGAAGACTCACAACGAACTTTATGGATTGGTACAAATAAGGGATTGAATGCTTTTAATAAAAAAACGGAAAGATTCATTACTTATAAATATATTTTAAAGGGTATAGAAAGTAAAGCAAATATCAATATCCAAACAATTTTTGAAGATATTCATAATAAATTATGGATAGGTACACTTAATAACGGGCTTAATCTTTTTAACAGAGAAAATAAACATTTCAAAAAATGGGTAAGCCAACAGGGGAATACAATGAGTATAAGCAATAATAATGTTTCAGAAATATTCGAGGATCAATCAGGAATTTTGTGGGTATGTACTGTAGGAAAAGGTTTAAATAAATTAAACCCTAATTATGAAAACTTTGGATATATTTATTATGATCAAGGAAACCCAAACAGCTTAATTAGCAATTCTGTGCGTTCATGTTATATTGATAATAAAAATTTATTATGGGTAGGAACTACAAACGGTATCAGTATTTTTGATGAAGAAACCGGAACGTACGAACATCTCTTACGTGATCCTAATAATTTGAACTCGTTAGGTAGTAACAACACAAGAGTTGTTTATCAAACTAAAGATGGAATATTTTGGTTCGGTTTAAAAGAATCAGGGCTGGACAGGTATGACGCAAATAAAAAAACATTCAAGCATTATAATTATAATAAAGATATTCAAAACCCGAATAGTATTGGTGGTAATTATGTTAGGGCAATTTATGAAGATAAAGATGGGATTTTATGGATTGGGACAGTATCGGGAGGATTAAATCGGTTTGATCCAGCTACCGAAACATTCAAACATTATTATTATGAAAAAGATAATCCAAAGAGTTTGAATGACAACCGTGTCTATGCAATTTTTGAAGATAGCAAAGGTTTTTTTTGGATAGGAACGGCACGAGGCATTGCAAAATTTGATCCGAAAACAGAAATTTTTCAAAGATATTTGGCTAATTCTCGGGATAAAAACAGTTTAAGTTATCAATTTGTAATGGGAATTAGTGAAGACCATTTGGGTAATATCTGGATTGCCACATACGGGGGTGGTATAAATAAATTAGATCCAAAAACCGGAATATTCAAGCGTTATACCGAAGATGACGGGCTTCCTGATAATGCTGTTTACATTGTGATTGAGGATGATGAAAACAATTTATGGATAAGTACAAATAAAGGAATCTCAAAATTTGATCCAACTACCGAACAATTTACAAATTTTGATCAGAAAGACGGCTTGCAGGAAAATGAGTTTAATTCAGGGGCTTATTTCAAAAGCAAAAAAGGGAAAATATATTTTGGGGGTATCAATGGATTAAATATGTTTGATCCGAAAGAAATCAAAAACAATGAATACATCTCTCCAATATTTATAACTGATTTTAAAATATTCAACAAATCAATATTACCTTACGATTCTATTAACGGAAAACCTATTCTTACAAAATCAATTCTCGATACAGATACAATAATTTTGTCCCATAAGGAAGATATTTTCTCTTTCAGTTATTCTTCAATTGATTTTTCTAATCCCGAAAAAAATGAATATGCCTATATTCTGGAAAATTATGAAAAAGAATGGAATAAAGTTGGAACAAGACGATATGCAACCTATACCAACATTCCGGCTGGGGAATATACCTTTCATGTTATCGGGTCTTACAGCGACGATATTTGGAATGAAGAAGGTAAATCAATAAAAATTATTATCACACCACCCTGGTGGAAAACAAAGTTATTTTATTTTTTGTCGATTCTTACCATCGTTTCATTAATTCTCTTATATATCAGAATCCGCATATCTCATCTTAAAAAAGAAAAATTGATTCTGGAAAACCACGTCAAAGAGCGTACAAATGAAATTCAGAAAAAAAATGTAATTCTGCAAAACAATCAATTGGAACTTGAAAAACAAAAGAAAGAAATTAATAAACATTTGACGATTATTACTGAAGTTAATGCAACAAAAGACAAATTTTTCTCAATTATTGCACATGACCTCAAAAGCCCATTTAATACCATTATTGGTTTTGCTGATCTTTTGGATACAGACTATGAGGATTATAGTGATGAAGAAAGAAAAAAATTCATCAACATTTTATCTAAAACTTCAAAAAACACTTTTTCACTTCTCGAAAATCTTCTGACTTGGGCAAGGTCGCAGCGTGGAAAAATTATTATTAAAAAAGAGAGATTGAACATAAAAAAACTTGTAGATGAAACTATTTTGCCTTATTCTGGAAACGCTTCTTTAAAAAATATTAAAATAAAAAACAATGTTCCTGTTGAATTACAAATATTTGCCGACAAAGAAACCATTAAGATAGTTATCAGTAACCTTATTAATAATGGAATAAAATTTACTCATGTAGATGGAAAAATTAGTGTTTCAGCAGAAGTAAAAGAAAATATTGTAGAAATTTGTATTCAAGATAACGGTGTAGGTATGAGTAAAAATGTCTTGGATAAACTATTCCGAATAGAAGAAAGTTTTACAAACTCTGGAACAAATAAAGAAAAGGGAACAGGACTTGGGTTGATTCTTTGCAAGGAATTTGTTGAAAAAAATGGCGGTAAAATATGGGCTGAAAGTGAAGTTGGTAGAGGTAGTAAATTTAAATTTACTATCAGCCCTGCCTAATTTCTTTTAACGTTAAATAATGTCAGCAAGAAAACTCACTATTTTGGAGTGCTTAGACTGAAAACGTCAAGTTTGAGGCTTACGAAGGGCAGAAAATAAGGAGTCCGTACGGATGACTGGGTTTCTGCACAAGCATAACGAAGAAATTGGCGTTTTCGGGCAAGCATCAAATATCATCTATAAAAATCATGAGGGCAATTCGTTGATAAAACTTAGTAAACTATCCTCGGTTTTTATATCCAGTTTTTTTCTTAAACGATACCGTTTAGTATGCACACTTGAAACAGAAATATTGAGTATCGAAGCAATAGTTTTCGATGGAATACCAAGCTTTAAAAACACTAATAATTGACGTTCTCCTTTACTAAATTCAGGATATTTTATTTCAAGATACCTGATAAATTTCTGATTGTTTTTTTCAACCAGCATTTTTAATTCCTGCTGATCAGTTTCCAACTCAAGGTTCTGGTGTAATGTAACCAAAAGATTGTTCGCTACTTCCGATGCTTGCTTATCATTATCTATCCTTTTGAAATTTCGGATTTGATTTTTAATTTCATCAATGAAATCAATTTTATTAACAACATTGGATGCCAGATTGCTTATTTTTCTTGATTGCAATTCAATTTCCTGTTCAAGAAGTTTTTTTTCAATATCAGCGTTTTTTATTTCAGCTTCCATCAAGGCCTTTTCGGTTTGTCTGATTTTTTCGCTTTGCATTGAAATTGTACGCATTTTTTCAACACGCAATTTTTGTTTTCTATAAATGATAATGCTTATCCAGCAAATTAAAATAATTATCAATACCGAGCCGGCCTGAATCAGATGGTTAGTTTTTTTCTGCTTTTCAAGAATTTCTATTTCACGGATATTTTTATTTATTTCAAATTCTTTTTCCAAAACAAGAACCTTATCAACATTTCTTAATTTATTTATTTGCTCTTTTTTTTCTGAATATAAACATTTCCAGTGATATGCTTTTGGAAATTGTTCAAGTGAATCATAAACCCTTGCTCTGTATTGGTAAATTTCAGCAAGTTTTACATCAAAAGAAATTTCTTCAGCAATTTTTTCAGCCGAATCCAAATAACTCAAGCTGGTATCATATTTCTTCATATGAATATAAACCACTCCAATATTACTGAGAGTGTGTATAATGCCATCTTTATTATTTATTTCTCTGAAAAGAGTTAAAGATTTAAACATGTATTCGAGGCTTTTATCAAATTCTTTTTGTTTGAGAGAAAGCTCACCGAAATTTATATATATTGCTGCTTCTCCTTCTTTATTATTAATTTGATGAAATTTCTCCAATGCTTTATTAAAATATAAATTAGCTGAGTCATATATATTAAAATCATCCAGAAAAACCACTCCAATATTGTTTAAAGCCCTTCCAAGCCCAAGAGTATCATCAGTTTTTAAAAAGTTTTTATATGCTATTTTATAGTATTTTAATTGTAAGGTGTCAATATTAATTGAAGCACCCAGGTTTAAATAGGCATAAGCTTTGCCTGAATATTCTTCAGAGCCTTCATAAAATGATATTGCTGTTAAATATGCTTTTAATGCTTTATCATATTCATATTTACTACGCCATAACAAACCTTTTTGAGTCCAGAAACTGGCATGCATTCCTTTATCGTCAATTTCTTTCGATAATTTTAATCCCCAATTGATGTATTTCAAAGCTAACTCAAAATTGGAATTTTGATTTTCGTGTGCTGCATCACGAAAATGATTAAGCTTTTCAGCATCTTCCATGTGGTCAAAACTGAAGTATGAGAAAGTATCATCGCTACTTAATTCTTCTGATTCTTGAGCCGGTATATCATTGATAAATGATAAAAACAGCAAAAGAATTAATAAGAAATGTACTTTTATTTTAAACATTATAATTCAAATTCAAAAAGTTTATAAAAATAAACATTTTCAATACTTAAATTCTTTTAATAACAGAGTTTTATTGCAAATTTTATATTTTTGCCAAAATTCAGAAATAGAATTTATGAATAGAATTTGTGTATTTTGTGGTTCAAGTATGGGGTTTCGTGGGTCTTACAAAATAATGGCCGTAAAGCTCGCCGAACAATTTTTAAAAGAAAATATTACTTTAATTTACGGTGGAGCAAATGTCGGTATAATGAAAATACTTGCCGATACTATGCTTAAATATAATGGCGAAGTTATTGGGATTATGCCAAAAAACCTTGTCGAAAAAGAAGTTGCACATAATAATCTCACAAAACTTATTGTGGTTGATTCCATGCAGGAAAGAAAACGTTTGATGGCAGAAATGTCCGATGCATTTATTGCCTTGCCCGGAGGCTTTGGAACTTTTGATGAATTAGCTGAAATGCTGACTTTTAATCAGCTTCGAATTCATGATAAACCATTAGGCCTACTCAATGTCGAGAATTATTTTATTAATCTATTATTGTTTTTCGACCATGCCGTAAATGAAGGATTTGTTCGCAAGGAACACAGGGATAATATTATTGTTGAGAATTCGGTGGAAACTTTATTAAAAAATTTAAAAGCATATTGCCCAGTTAAAATGGAAAAATGGATAAAAGATATTAAAGCAGAAAGTAATTTACATTAATAAAACACCTAATAAATTACATGCAACTTATAACATATCAAATTGTCTTATTAAAGCGATAAGAATTTCAAACAGGGGAAAATTTTCTTATCAAAAGAAGAAATATAAAGAAGTAATTATCAGAATCAACATATAAAAACGAAAAAAATCTAACAAAAAACAAAATGAAAAAACTTTCAACAATATTACTATTAGTACTGATATTTAGTCTAATCGGGTTTGCCCAAGAATCAAAAAACATTAAGCCAAAAGTCAGAAAAGCAGCTTATTTTGACGAAACACCTCCTCTGATTGATATGAAAATTATTTTACCCGGCGAAAGAGACCGAAGCTGGAAAGACGGGATTATTCAAAATGATTTTTTACCCCGCGACACTAAAGGTGAACCGAATTTTGTAGATCCTTTGGCACAAAATGAATTTGGTTCAACTGATGTTAGAGGGCCTTTGGTTAACATTGAAGGCGTTGGAAATGTCAATGGGGTTTACCCACCCGATACTGACGGAGATGTCGGGCCAAATCATTATTTCCAAATGATAAACCTTTCATTTGCCATATTCGACAAATCAGGGGCATTATTATACGGGCCTGTTGATAACAGCACTTTAATGGAGTGGTTTCGTTGGTGCATGGACAGGCCATAACGATGGCGATCCAATAATACTTTACGATGAAATGGCTGACAGATGGATTGCAACCCAATTTGCCATTCAATGCTCAAATGGAAAAAGCTATGAATTGGTTGCCGTTTCACAAACAGGAGATCCCCTGGGCGAGTGGTATCGTTACGCTTTTGAATTCGATCACTTTAATGATTATCCTAAATTTGGCGTTTGGCCTGATGGATATTATTCTTCATACCACATGTTTCAAGGCGGTTTTATAGGTGCAGGTTTTGCCTCTTTCGACCGTGAGGCCATGCTCGTAGGTGATCCCGATGCTCAAATGGTTTACTTTGGCCAGTATGAAAATATTTTTGGAGTACTTCCTGCCGACGTTGACGGGCCCAAACCTCCCGAGGGAGCACCAAACTATTTTATGACTTTAATTGATCATGATATCAAACTATATGAATTTAAAGTTGACTGGGATACTACCGAAAACTCAAGTTTCGAATTGGTATCAAGTCTTACTCCTGAGCCTTATAGCTCAGACGTATCAAGGATTCCTCAACCCGGTACTAATAATAAACTTGATAACCTTGCAGGTATGTTAATGTATCGGCTTCAATATCGAAATTTTGGAGATTACGAGGTTTTATTAACTAATCACACGGTTTCAACCTCAAACAAAGCTGCCGTAAGATGGTATGAATTAAGAAAAGAAAACGGCGATTGGTATATTTATCAACAAGGAACCTACGCACCCGATGATGAGCACAGATGGATGGGAAGCATCTCAATGAACGGCAATGGTGATATTGCTCTCGGATATTCGGTTTCAAGCTCGGAAGTCTATCCAGCTATCAGGGCAACAGGCCGTGATCCGGAAGCACCTCTCGGAGAAATGAGTTTTGAAGAAATTACTCTCTATCCCGGTTTTGGTTCTCAGGGTAGCATGAGCCGTTGGGGCGATTATAGTGCGATGTCTGTTGATCCTTCCGATGATTCTACTTTTTGGTTTACAACCGAATATATGAATAATTCGGGATGGGGGACAAGAATCCTTTCTTTTAATTTTGAACCTCCCGCCTTCCCTACCGTAACTGCGGGCCAATACGATACAATCTGCTGGGACTTTATTTACCAAACATCCGGCCAGGCAACATCTCAACAATCTGTTGAATGGACTACTTCGGGTGATGGACATTTTAATAATACAAAAAGTTTGACTGCTCAGTATATCAGAGGATGGGATGATATTGGAAATGGTGAAGTTTGGCTTACCCTGACCGTGTTCGGTTATGAACCCGGTATGATAGCAAGTGATAGTATGCTTTTGAAAATTAACAGGTATGCCGAATGCTTTGCAGGAAACGATACTTTAATCTGTAAGAATACAAATTTATTATTAAATGCTACTGCAAATTATTATTCTTCCGTTGTTTGGACTACTTCAGGCGATGGTAGTTTTGAAGATTCAACATCTTTATCAACCATCTACACTCCGGGCCCTAATGATATTCTAAATGAGAGTGTTGAATTATCATTATCTGCTTTTTCCTTTGAGCCTTGTGATGAAACAGTAACTGACGAACTTATTGTAACGTTAGACCCCTGCACCGGAATAAATGAAATTAACAATAATAATATTTCAATAGAGATCGTTCCAAATCCGACAAACGGAATATTCACTTATTTAATATCTTCAAACGATAATTCTAAGGTTGAGATATCCATTATAAATCAACAAGGACAAATTTTGTTTAATCAAAAACTTCCTTATAATTCTGATATGTATAAAAATCAGATTGACATGACAAATTTTGCCAAAGGCACGTATTTTTTAAGAGTTAAAAGCGGAAAAAATATCGCTATCGAAAAAATTGTTCTGAAATAGATATTCTGTTGAATATTAAAAAAATCAGCCTGCAAGTTTTAAAAAGCTTGCAGGCTTTTTTTATTTAAATCAACTTTAAATTACATTGTTATTTTCTCCCTTATTATTCTTTTTCAGATAATTATTTCAAATACAAAATAAGATTTTAAATATTTAATTTAAGTAATTCAAAAATGTAAGGGTTTTTTTTATTATTATTGTACATAATTAATAATTTAAACAAAGAATTTATGTACGATTTTGTTTCATTAAGTTTAAAATGTCCGGTTTGCGGGAAATCGCTTATGGACGAAGATCATAGGGTTGACAATGAACCAAGTATCAAATTAAATATTGAAATTTCCGGGGAAAAAGGAGTAATAAGATTAAGTTCAATCTACGGAAGTTATAACTTTATATCAGATATTGATTTACCTAAGGGAGAAGTAGTAAGCTTTTCTTGTCCCGATTGTGAAGCCAAAATTATTTCTGAACAAGAATGTATGACTTGCGGAGCTCCCATGATTCCATTTTATTTAGACATGGGTGGAAAAGTAAGCATTTGCTCACGTTGTGGATGTAAAAATCATAAAATTGAATTCGATGATCTATCAGTAGCTCTTAGAAAACTATATAAAGAGTTTGGTTATAGCGGATCACATATCACAAAAAAGGAACATCACAAAGATGTTGTAGCAAAACCAAAGAAAAAAATTCAAACTGATTATAAAGAAACCATTGAATCGGGAACATTTCTCCAAGCATATTGCCCGCATTGTAAAAAAAGCTTGATAGAAGATGAAATGCTCAAGGTGAAAATATCAAATGGTGAAACAGGATTTATGATGTTAAGCCCTTACTTGAATGTTTTTTCTTCAAAATCAACGATCTTCTTACCTGAGGATAAAACAATAAAAAATGTTAGTTGTCCTCATTGTGATAAAAGCCTTATCTCTGATAATAAGAAGTGTAAAAAATGTAGTTCGCCTGTTGCAAAAATATCAATTAGTGCCCGAACAAAATTGCTCGACTTTTACTTATGTACAAAAAAAGGTTGCAAGTGGCATGGCTTAAGCGAAGAGGATATTAATAATATTCGTATTGATGATAGCGATGAATGGTAAAGATATTTCTAAAATCTTTTTTACAAACCAAATACCAAATTACCTATGTTTCAAATTGTCAGAAAACAGGAAATGGCGAAAGGAACTATTATCAGATTTGATATTAGTGCTCCCAAAATTGCAAAAAAAGTAAAACCCGGCCAGTTTATAATTCTTAGAGTTAACGAAACCGGAGAAAGGATTCCATTAACAGTTGCCGACAAAGATAGTTTTGCCGGAATAATTACTATAATTTTTCAGGTAGTTGGCAAAACAACAGCTCTGATGAGATCGCTAAATACAGGTGATATAATTAAAGATGTTGTTGGCCCTCTCGGAAAAGTTGCTAAAATTGAAAAAACCGGAACCGTTATTATGGTTGGCGGCGGAACCGGCGTGGCAATTCTTCATCACATTGCCAAAGCATATCATGAAGCTGGAAATTATGTAATTGGAATTATTGGTGCACAGAACATTGAAATGCTTATTCTTGAAAATGAGATGAATAATATTTGTGATGAACTGATTATAACTACTGATGACGGAAGCTATGGTGAACGTGGTTTTGTTACCGAACCACTAAAAACATATCTTCAGGAAAGATATGATATTAAACTTGTTTATGCAATCGGGCCAATAGCGATGATGAAGAATGTATGTAAGCTGACCAAGAAAGAAAAGATTCCAACAATAGTCAGCCTTAACCCCATTATGATTGATGGTACAGGAATGTGTGGTGGTTGTAGGGTTAAAGTTGGAAATAAAACTAAATTTGCATGCGTTGACGGACCTGATTTTGATGGTCACAAGGTTGATTATGATGAACTTGAAAACAGAAATTCAATCTACCTTAAAGACGAAAAAGATTCTTTATTATTCTCCATAAGATAATACGTTTATCATCTATAATTCAACATTAACTCAGAAGACAGCTAATAAATAACAAAAAGTAATACTATGTTTGAGCAGGATATTAAATATTTAAAGTTTAAAACTTATCTGAATACTTATTGCCCTCATTGTCATAATAGTTTTAATATTGAGAAAAAAGAGGAAAAAAGTATATTTTTTAAAGCCAAATATAAAGGACAAGAAATTGATTTGAAATTAAGCCCGTATCTTGATGTGTTTGATATTGAAACCTCTGTTCCAATGAAAGAGGGAGACACATTGGATGATTTAATTTGTCCAAAGTGTAAAAAAAGTATTCTTAATAAAGATGTAAAATGTGGAGAATGCGGTTCAGATGTTGGTGAAGTACTGATCTCAGCTCTTTCTAAGTTAATGCCTTTTTTCATTTGTACAAAATTCGGATGTGAATGGCATGGGTTAACAAAAATTGATGAGAGAAAGTTAAAACTTAAAATTCCAAGGCAGGACATGCCTGAACAAGATCAAAAACTGAGGGTTAATAATTACATGGAAGTTCCTTATGGTTATACAAGCGAATTAGCTTTGCTTGAAGCTGGAAGGTGCTTACAATGTAAAGAACCGCAATGCGTTAAAGGTTGCCCCGTAAATATTGATATTCCGACTTTTATTGCTTTGATAGCAGAAGGAAAATTTGATGCTGCCGGAAAAAAAATTAAAGAAAAAAATGTCCTTCCTTCTATTTGTGGGAGAGTTTGCCCTCAGGAAGATCAATGTGAAAAATATTGTATCGTTGGCAAAAAGGATAAACCGGTTGCTATTGGAAGGCTTGAAAGATTTGTTGCTGACTACGAACGAAAAATGGACCTCGTAAAAATTCCGATTATTACTAAAGAAACAGGGAAAAGAATTGCAGTAATAGGTTCAGGCCCTGCCGGATTAACAGTTGCTGCAGATATGAGGCAAAGAGGTTATGGAGTAACAATTTATGAAGCTTTGCACGAAACAGGTGGAGTTTTAACCTACGGAATTCCTGAGTTCAGATTACCAAAATCAATTGTTCAGTTTGAAATTAATTATTTACAAAGCATGGGGTGTAGGATAGAAACAAATCATGTAATTGGCCCATTATTGACAATTGATGAATTGCTTGAAAACTTTGATGCTGCTTTTATCGGTGTTGGTGCAGGGCTACCGGTGTTTATGAATATCGAAGGTGAGAGCCTTGGGAATGTTTTTTCTGCAAATGAATATCTTACGCGTATGAACTTGATGAAAGCATATAGATTTCCTGAATATGATACTCCCATGCCACACGGTAATAAAGTTGCAGTTATTGGAGGAGGCAATGTTGCTATGGATTGTGCTCGAACTGCAAAAAGAGCAGGTTCAGATGAAGTTACTATAATTTACAGAAGGTCGCGCCATGAACTTCCGGCAAGAGCCGAAGAGGTTCATCATGCAGGTGAAGAAGGAATTATTTTTAAATTACTGAATAATCCGGTAAGATATATTGGTACAGATAATAATATAATCAAAGCTATTGAATGTATCAAAATGGAGCTTGGCAAACCCGACAAATCAGGCAGAAGAAGACCGATACCCATCGAAGGATCAAATTTCACAGTTGAATCTGATCTTGCAATAGTTGCAATTGGTAACGGGCCTAATCCTATTATATTCCAATCAACACCAAAGCTTAAGCTAAATAAATGGGGATATATCGAAGTAAATCCTGATACAAATGAAACATCAATAAAAAATGTTTACGCCGGTGGGGATATTGTTACAGGCTCAGCCACAGTAATTCTGGCTATGGGCGCCGGAAGAATAGCTGCAAATGCCATGCATAAAAAATTGTCTGCAAGTCCGAAAAAAAAAGTAATTCTTTCTCAATAGATTAACTCATTAGAAACCAATTCAGTCACTTCTCATTCTTTTGAATACAATACTTTGTTGAATTAGTTTCTATTATATGTCATCAAGTCAGTTTTGAGAAACTAATTATTGATTTTAAAAAATGCCTAATTTTGCTAAACAGAATGTCATATTTTTTTAAAAAAATAATAATAAAACTTATTCAATGTCAGACGATAAAAAAATAATTTTCTCAATGGTGGGTGTTGGCAAAAAGCTCAATACCGGAAAAGAAATTCTAAAAAACATATATCTTTCATTTTATTATGGTGCGAAAATTGGCATCATCGGTTTAAATGGTTCAGGAAAATCAACCTTACTAAATATCATTGCAGAAAAAGAGAAATCATTCGATGGAGAAGTAGTTTTTTCGCCGGGGTATTCGGTTGGAATGCTGGAACAAGAACCAAAGCTTGACGATAATAAAACCGTTAAAGAAATTGTTAGTGAAGGGGTTCAGGAAACTGTTGATTTACTAAAAAAGTATGAAGAAATCAACTTGCGATTTGCCGAGCCCATGAGCGACGACGAGATGAACAAACTCATAGTAGAACAAGGTAGGCTTACTGAACTTATTGATCAAAAAGAAGCATGGGAACTTGATTCCAAACTTGAAAGGGCTATGGATGCCTTGCGCTGCCCTGAAGGAGATGCACCAATAAAAAACCTTTCGGGAGGAGAACTAAGAAGAGTTTCGCTTTGCCGGCTTTTACTCTCCGAGCCTGACATCCTGCTTCTTGATGAGCCCACTAACCATCTTGATGCCGAATCAATCGAGTGGTTGGAACAGCATCTTAAACAATATAAAGGCACGGTTATAGCTGTAACTCACGATCGCTATTTTTTGGATAATGTTGCCGGTTGGATACTCGAACTCGACCGTGGGGAAGGAATTCCATGGAAAGGAAATTATTCTTCCTGGCTCGATCAAAAAAGCAGAAGACTTGAAATGGAAGAAAAAACCGAAAGCAAACGACATAAAACTCTTCAGCGAGAGCTTGAATGGGTTAGAATGGCTCCAAAAGCAAGGCATGCAAAATCAAAAGCGAGGTTGGCTTCGTATGAAAAACTTTTAAACGAAGACAGCAAACAAAAAGAAGAAAAACTCGAAATATTTATTCCTAATGGCCCTCGCCTCGGAAATAAGGTTATCGAAGCCCAAAATGTTTCAAAATCTTTTGGAGAAAAATTGCTTTTTGAAAATTTGAATTTTATGCTTCCACCCGCAGGTATAGTTGGAATTATTGGCCCCAATGGTGCAGGGAAAACTACTTTATTCAGAATGATAATGGGCCTTGAAACTCCTGATAACGGAAATTTTAAAACCGGCGAAACTGTAAAAACAGCATATATTGATCAAGCTCATCAGGAAATTGATCTACAGAAAAATGTTTGGGAGATTATTTCTGGCGAAAACGAAATAATTAAATTGGGTGAGCGCACCATGAATTCAAGAGCTTATGTTGCAAGGTTTAATTTTAGTGGAAATGATCAAAGTAAAAAGGCAGGAATATTATCGGGTGGCGAACGAAATCGAATGCATCTTGCATTGACACTAAAGCAGGAAGCAAATGTTTTACTTCTTGATGAACCTACTAACGATATTGATGTTAATACTTTACGAGCACTTGAGGAAGGACTGGAGGGCTTTGCAGGTTGTGCCGTAATTATTTCTCATGATAGGTGGTTTTTAGATAGGGTGGCAACGCATATTTTAGCATTTGAAGGAAATTCGCAAGTTTATTTTTTCGAGGGAAGCTATTCGGAATATGAAGAAAATCGAAGAAAACGATTAGGGCAGGAAGGCCCTAAACGAATTAGATATAAAAAGTTGAAGGATGATTAAAGTTCACAAAAAAAAGCCAATGGAAAAAAATAAAATCTTCGCTGTTCTAACCGGTGATATTGTTGGTTCTTCGCGACTTAGTTCCGATGAAAGAATAATTATGCTGTCTGTTTTGAAATCTTCTATTTCTGAAATTAATGAATTATTAAATTTAGATTGTAATGAATTTCCTCTTGAAATATTTCGGGGCGATAGTTTTCAATTAGTTTTATCTAAGCCTGAAAATGCTTTATTTTCTGCTTTGTACCTTCGTTCGGCTATTCGAAAAACGTTTAATTTTAATAAGCGTAAAGCGATTGGTTTTCTGATAGCAGCAAAATCTATTTTAAGATTTGGTGATATTTCAAATCATAATAATCGAAAACAAGCCGAATTTATTTTGATTGGAACAATGTTAAGTTTTATTATTGCAATTTTATCAGGTTTATTTATAAAAACAATTATTAATTAAGAAATAAAATATATGGGAGCTAATAAACCTTCTATTCCAAAAGGAACACGCGATTTCTTACCGGCAGAAATGCAAAAAAGAAATTTTATTTTTAATACAATTAAAGAAGTTTTTCAACGCTACGGATATCTTCCAATCGAAACTCCGGCTATGGAAAACCTGACAACTCTTCTTGGGAAATATGGTGAAGAGGGCGACAGGCTTTTATTTAAGATACTTAATTCGGGCGACTATTTCTCGAAAGTAAAAAATAGGGATGAAGAAAATCTGATTTCCGGTAAACTAACTTCGCTTATTTCGGAAAAAGGGCTGAGATACGATTTAACTGTTCCTTTTGCCAGATTTGTGGTTCAGCATCGGAACGATATAAGTTTTCCTTTTAAACGTTATCAAATTCAACCGGTTTGGCGTGCCGACCGTCCGCAAAAAGGCCGCTATCGCGAGTTTTTCCAATGCGACGCGGACGTGATTGGCAGCAATTCGCTGCTAAATGAAGTGGAATTAGTTTTGATTATTGATGAGGTTTTTACAAAGCTTGGCATTGACACCGTTATTTGTATTAACAACCGAAAAATTTTATATGGAATTGCTGAGGTTATAGGTGAACCCGAAAAAGTTGTTGATATTACAATTGCTATTGATAAGATTGAAAAGATCGGATTAGAAAAAGTGAATGAGGAATTAGCTCAAAAAGGGCTTTCGTCTGAGGCAATTGAAAAGCTTCAACCCATAATTACTTTGAAAGGCATTTTAAAAGAAAAGTTTCCAAAACTAATGGAGATTCTAAGAGATTCTGAAATTGGCATGAAAGGTATTGAAGAAACCATGACGGTTTTACGTCATCTTAAAGACTTGGATTTGAAAAACAAATGGCGGCTTGACCTAACTCTCGCACGAGGCCTGAATTATTATACCGGAGCAATTATTGAGGTAAAAGCCGAAAATGCATCAATTGGTAGTATTTGTGGAGGAGGACGTTACGATGACCTTACAGGAATTTTCGGACTTCCTGATGTATCAGGTGTGGGAATTTCGTTTGGAGCCGATAGAATTTATGATGTTATGACTGAAAAAAATCTTTTTCCAAATAAAAGTGTTTCGTCAACACAATTAATGTTCGTGAATTTTGGAATAGAGGAAGAAAAATATTGCCTGCCACTACTTGCGAAAGTTCGGAAAGCCGGTATCAATGCCGAAATTTTTCCCGATCAGGCAAAAATGAAAAAGCAAATGGCATATGCAAATAATAAAGAAATTGCTTTCGTTGTACTTGTGGGGGCAGATGAAATGAAAAGTGGGAAATTAACACTTAAAAACATGCAAACAGGTGAACAATATAAACTTACGATTTTGGAAATTATTGATAAAATTGGCTCAGTTTCGTCTTGAATTTTTTAAAAAAGCAAAAATTTTTATAATTTCATTTTCTACTACCTACTTGTTGATTCTCTTATAATTAGTTTCGTTTGCAATATTTTTTTTACAAATTGCTGTTCATCTTTTTCTATTGAATCTAAAAGAATTGAAACAGCATGTTTACCAATTTCATCAACAGGTTGAGCAACAACCGAAATCGATGGAGTTGTTATCCGAAAGATATCAATATCATCAAAAGTCATCAAAGCAATATCATTTGGCACCACCATATTTAATTCTTTCAGCGTTTTTAAAACGGCAACGGCCAAATTATTATTTGTTACAAAAACTGCCGTCAATTCCTTGTTCTCTAAAAAATACTTTTTAATAGATTGATAATTCCTTTTTTTAACATCCGAATAATCCAATTCTAAAATGTATGCAGGTTTGATTTCAAATTTTCTTTCATTTAAGGCTCCGAGATATCCGGCTTTTCTTTCATGAAGAGAACTAATGTGCGAGGGCGATAAAGTAATAAACCCGATGTTTTTATTTCCTTTATTTAATAAATAATTAGTAGATGTGTAGGTTGCTTGATAATTATCGACAACCACAAAGTTGCAATCAATATCTTTAAAGTAGCGGTCAATTAAAACAAAGGGAAAACCATCACGAATCAAGGATTTTATATACTCGGGATTATCTGAGGTTGAAGAAATAATAGCCCCGTCAACCTGACGCTCGCGAAACATTTGAAGCAGAACCTTTTCCCTGTTTTCGTCTTCATCGGAGCTGCAAAACATTACATTGTAAGCATGCTTCTCGGCATAAAACTCAATTATTCTGGCAACACGAGCGTAAAACGGATTAGAAATATCGGCTACAATTAAACCTATTGTTTTGGTTTTTCCAATTCGTAAGCCTCTGGCTATTTGATTTGGTTGATAATTTAGTTCAATTGCTTTTTCTTTTACTTTTTTTTGAGTTTCTTTGCTTATCCCCATTTCATCACCTTTATTATTTAAAACAAAGGATACAAGTGTTTTAGACACACCAAGCTTTTTTGCAACATCCGAAAGCGATGGTTCTTTTTTTATCATTCAGCAAAACTAAATCGTTTTAGAAAAAAATGCAATTATTTTATAAAAAAAATATTATCTTTACCGCCCAACTTTGAATTTTAATTATTATGAATAATTGGAATCTAAAATTTAAAATAAAGGTTAACAGATCGGCACTTTGTGTGTTATAGCAAAGAATATTTTTCTATAAATATTTTATTATTTGGATATTAACTATCCACTTTATTTATAATTGAAAAATTACTCAATTAGAAAAATAAATAATTCACAATAAAATTTTAACACAAAAAACTAATAATGTGATGAAAATACATAAAATAAGTCCTAAAAAACTAACATTCAATTCAATTTTTAATATACTAAAAAATAATTATAAAATTGAATTATCGAGCGAATCAAAAAACAGAATTACGAAATGCCGTCGTTATCTTGATGATAAAATGAAATCGAATGAAGAACCGATTTATGGAATAAATACCGGATTTGGTTCACTTTGCAATCACACTATTTCAAAAGAGGAACTGAGTTTGCTTCAAAGCAATCTGGTAAAATCTCATGCTTGCGGGATTGGCGACGAAGTACCTTGTGAAATCGTGAAACTAATGCTTTTGCTTAAAATTCAATCACTTTCTTATGGTCATTCAGGCGTACAATTGTGTACGGTTGAAAGACTTGTTGATTTTTTTAACAATGATATTCTGCCTGTTGTATATGAACTCGGTTCGCTTGGTGCATCCGGTGATCTGGCTCCCCTTGCACATTTATCGCTTCCTTTGCTTGGCTTAGGCGAGGTATATTATAATGGTGAAAAAAATAATGCCGAAGAAGTTTATCAAAAATTTAATTGGAAACCTGTAAAACTTCAGTCGAAAGAAGGCCTTGCCTTATTAAACGGAACACAGTTTATGAGTGCTTATGGTGTTTATAGTTTACTGAAAACCTTTCGTTTATCACAATTGGCCGATATAATAAGCTCGGTTTCGCTCGAGGCCTTCGATGGCCGAATAGAACCCTTCAACGATCTTGTTCATCAAATCAGGTTTCACAAAGGCCAGATTGAAACTGCAAAAAGAATTCGTATGTTGTTAAAAGGTAGCGAAATAATTTCTCAATATAAAGAGCATGTTCAGGATCCTTATTCCTTTAGATGCATTCCACAAGTTCATGGAGCTTCGAAAGACTCAGTAAATTATGTGGCATATGTTTTTTCTTGTGAAATTAATGCTGTTACTGATAATCCTACAATTTTTCCCGATGAGGATTTGATAATTTCAGGTGGAAATTTTCACGGACAACCTCTTGCTCTTGCACTTGATAATCTTGCAATTGCCGTTGCCGAATGGGGAAATATTTCAGAACGGAGAACTTATCAATTGCTTTCAGGAAGACGGAATTTACCTCCGTTTTTAGTTGCTAATCCGGGTTTAAATTCAGGTTTTATGATTCCTCAATACACGGCTGCATCAATTGTTAATCAAAACAAACAATTATGTACTCCATCGTCAGTTGATTCAATTGAATCATCACAAGGACAAGAAGATCATGTTAGTATGGGTGCAAATTCAGCAACTAAGGCTTATAAAGTTGTCCAAAACCTTGAAAGGATTTTGGCAATAGAGCTTTTTAATGCTGCACAAGCTTTGGAATTCAGAAGACCAAAAAAATCATCAGAGTTTATTGAGAAATTCATAAAAGAATATCGTGAAAAAGTGAATTTTATTGAAAATGATAAAATTATGCATCCCGAAATTTTGAAAAGTATCGAATTTTTAAGATCATTCGAATTAAATATTCCAATTGCCTTAAGAGATGATATTTAGAATAATAAAAATAAAAAAAAATCAATAATAATAAATTAAAAAAAAAATTATGACTTATATTGTAAAAGGTTCAGGTTTAACAATTGAAGATGTTGTTAATGTTGCACGTAATGGTGAAAAAGTAGAGTTGCATCCCGACGCTCTCGAAAGAATTATAAAATGCAGGGCAATGCTTGAAAAAAAGATTGTAGCCGGCGAAATTATGTATGGTGTGAATACAGGAATCGGTGAATTTTCAGAGGTTGTATTAAATGGTGACCAGGTTAAAGATTTTCAAAAATACCTTGTTTATAATCATGCCGCCGGTATAGGTGAGGCTATGCCTCTTGAGCATGTCAGGGGTGCAATGCTTGGAAGAATCAATGTTCATGCACATGGAAATTCAGGGATCAGGCCAATTATTACCCGGACTCTTATTGAAATGCTTAACAAGGGAGTAACTCCTTTTGTTTGTGAAAAAGGCTCAGTTGGAGCTTGTGGCGATCTTGCACCAATGTCTCAAATTGCATTGTTAATGATGGGTGAAGGAAGAGCATATTTTAAAGGTGAACTTTATGAAGGAAAAGAAGCATTAGAAAAAGCAGGGATTGAGATTCCCGGACTTTTTGCTCGCGATGGTTTAGGAACAATAAATGGGTCAAATGTTTTAACGGCAATGAGTGCTATATTTATTTATGACGCAAACCGTTGGTTAAAACAAGCTGAAATTGGAGCCGCTATGTCGCTTGAAGCTCTAAAAGCCAATATGAAGCCTTACACAGCTAAACTTCATGAAGTGAGAGGTTTTAAAGGAGCCGTAAGAAGTGCAAAAGCAATTAATAAACTTGTTGAAGGAGGCGATTTAAAAGAACAAAGAGTTAAATGCAAAGTTCAGGACGCTTACTCAATGAGGTCAACTCCACAAGTTATTGGAGCAGCTCATGATGCCTTGGCTTATGCTCGCTCACAAGTAGAAATTGAATTAAATGGTGTAGGTGATAATCCTATTTTCTTCCCCGATGAAAATCTTCAGTTGTCCGGAGCAAACTTCCAGGGTTCACCGGTTTCATTACCAATGGATATGGCAGGTGCTGCTATTACAATGATTAGTGTTTTATCGGAAAGAAGAATGAATCGCCTTAATAATCCTGCTTTGAGTGTAGGCTTACCTGCATTTTTAACAAAAGGCGCCGGAATGTTTTCGGGCCTGATGTTAAGTCAATATACAGCAGATACGCTAATTGTTGAGCAAAGAATATTGTCAGCACCTGCATCGGTTCAATCAATTCCTGCTGCTGCCGACCAGGAAGACTTTGTTTCAATGGGTATGAATACCGCTTTAAAAAACAATCAAATTCTTGATAATGCTTATGGAATTCTCGGCATAGAAATAATGGCTGCTACTCAAGCTCTTGATTTTCGCGAATATAAATTTGGCAAGGGTGTTACAAAAGCAAAAGAAATTGTTCGACGTCATGTGGAATTTCTTGATATTGACCGTCCACTTTATGACGATCATAACAAAATGAAGGAATTAGTTAAATCGTGTGAAATTCTCGAAGAAGTTGAAAAAGTAGTCGGTGATTTAGGGTAGAAAATGATGCAGAGATAGAGAGATTGAGAGACTTAGTAGTGGGGTGATGGAAATATCTGTTAATCAGCGAACGACTATTTCCTCTTCTCTATTTCTCTAACTTTCAATAGTAAAATTATATTTTGAGGTGCTGGTTTAAAATAAAATATGTATATTTAATATCTTTGTGTAACTTTGTAGTTTCTTTGTGTTTCTCCTTGATATAGCTATTGCACAAAAAATCACAGAGATTACACTAAGTTACACAAAAAATTGAATTATTTTATTTGAAAATGAATTATTGAAAAAAATGGAAGCAGAAAAAACTAATCTAAATATTCTTCCTTCAGAGCCTCAGAAAAGGCCTGATCTTCTTACAGTTTTATGTGTACTTACATTTATTGGAAGTGGGTTAAGTTTTTTTTCTTACCTTGTGTTTTCGATGTCATTCGATTCTATTTCAGAGGTTTTATCGGAATCTGAAATTGATTTACCGGGCATGGACATGATTTTAAACACTCCAATAAGTTTCTATTATTCAGGAACATTGCTTTTTGGAATTTCATTTTGGGGAGCTATTAAAATGTGGAATCTAAAAAAAGCAGGTTTCCATTTATATACTGCATCTCAGATTTTATTAATAATTCTTCAAGTAATTTATATGGGCCAATATGGTTTTCCTTATTTAAGTGTTTTTATAACAGGTGTTTTCGTACTGCTTTACTTCAGAAATTTAAAATATATGTCATAATGGAAATACAATTGAAATACAATGGAAATACAATTGAAATACGATTGGTAAAATATTGATTTTCTATTGGTTTAATAAGCATCTAAGTAAATGTTAAATTGCATATTTTTTTTAAAATTAAGGGTTCAGATACAAATAAAAAAATAGCTAATGGAGGATATTTTAAAACAAAACGATACATCAAAAAAAGCTAATAACCGGCCAATTCTTCTTTCAATTCTATGTTTTTTTGTTTTCACATATAGTGGCGTATTAATTATCTTCTTTCTTGCCGGAGCTTTCAATGTTTCATGGATAACAAAAATGTTAAATGAATACTCCTCTGAGCTTTTGTATTCAACAACTGAAGTTTTTCTATACTCATTGCTGGGGTTAGGGATTTTTTCATTATTGTTTTTTGGTACATATAAAATATGGTCTCTTAAGAAATATGGTCTTTATATTTTTTCAATTTCCAACGTTTTTATTATTGCCTTTCAAGTTTTCACAAGCAATTTTAATTGGGTTGCCATAATAATAAGCATATTATTTATTTTATTATTTTCATTTTTCTATAAGTTTTATAAGTAAAACATGAGCTATCTCATAAGTTATAAAAAAATTAATGAAAAATTAATTATTTTTGAGGGAAAAATAGCGTTCCATTCTATTTATCTGAATATTAATCTATAAATGACTTCTAATACAACAAATCTTATCAACAGAAAAAACTTTTTATTAAATATTACAATTTCTTTTAAGTATAATAGAATTTTTAATTATTTTTGAAAATATATTATGAAATAAAAAATTTGTTAAATTTGCTTGTAAACTTTAACAATTAGCAGTAAATTGCAGCAATTATTATGAAAAAGAAAATATACATTTTTATTAAAATTTTTAAAACCAACATAAAATCCTATTTTACAATAAGGTACAAAATTTTCCTTTTGTAAAATATATTTAATAATTTAATTTTGTAATTTATGTATTAACTAAAATTTATTAAAATGAGAAAATTTACTATTTTTCTTGCATTCTTGTTATTCTGTGGTTTGCAGTTCACAATGGCACAAACCAGAATAACAGGGACTGTAACAAGTTCAGAGGATGGATTAGGAATTCCTGGTGTGTCAGTTGTTGTGAAAAACACAACTGTTGGAACAATCACCGACATTGATGGAAAGTATTCATTGTCTGTTCCCGAAGGATCCGAATTCCTGATATTTTCCTTTGTAGGTATGCAAAATCAGGAAGTTACAATTGGAAATCAGCTTGTAATTAATGTTCAACTCAATCCTTCTACTGAGCAATTAGATGAATATGTTGTTACGGCACTTGGTGTAAGTAGAGAAAAGAAAGCACTAGGCTATGCCGTTCAAGATATTAAAGCTGATGAATTACTAAAAGGTAGGGAGAATTCTATTGCCGGTGCTTTAACCGGTAAGGTATCAGGCCTTCAAATTTCAAACAATACCGGCCAGATTGGTGGTTCTTCAAGGATTTTAATCCGTGGTGCATCATCTGTTAATGGCCAAAACCAACCTTTATTTGTGGTTGATGGTATTGCATTAGACAATAGCAATTTCACAGATGCTGACCAAGAAAGAGGTG
This sequence comes from uncultured Bacteroidales bacterium, assembly GCA_964494265.1. Taxonomy (GTDB): domain Bacteria; phylum Bacteroidota; class Bacteroidia; order Bacteroidales; family JAEINX01; genus JAEINX01. The sequence continues at coordinate 253 of CAZBSL010000024.1, read as the reverse complement.
CGGGTGGATATGACTACGGTAGTATGGCTAATGATATCAACCCTGATGATGTTGAATCTGTATCCGTACTTAAGGGTCCTGTAGCCGCCGCACTTTATGGTTCACGAGCTGCTAATGGTGTCATTCTGATAACAACTAAAAAAGGTAAAGTAAGAGCTGCTTCCGGAGCAAAAGGAATTGGTGTAAGTGCTAATTTTGGTGTTATGTTTGATAAAGTAGCTATTTTACCTGATTACCAAAACTCTTATGGTGG
>CAZBSL010000023.1:17369-22991 GCA_964494265.1 uncultured Bacteroidales bacterium | reverse complement strand
TGTTTACCGTTTCTTCTGCATTCCGATAATTTTCAGAATTGCATGAACCATTTTCATCTCTTTATATACTGGACTGGAATCAATAATAATTTTTCCTTTATACTACTTTTTTTCTATTTTTGTAAAAATTTATAATCATTTATTTAAAAAAAATGAATTACTGTTTTAGGCTTATCACTATATTTTTAGCACTTTTTATAATCACAGGGTGTTCAAATCAACAGAAATCTGATAACACTATAAAGCAAATACCTGTAAAAACATTGCAGGTTAATCAGATTTTGATGCCGGAAGTATTGCAATTTAGTGGAGATATTTTACCGTTTAAAACCATCAAATTTGGTTTTATGGTGGCCGGAAAAATTGAGAATGTATATGTAAAGGAAGGCCAATATATTACGGAGGGTGAGTTAATTGCAACAATTGATCCAAGTGATTATGAATTTGCCGTTCAGGCTGCTGAGGCTAAATATACTGAAGCTGGAAACGAATTGCAAAGGTTGACAAACCTATATGATAAAGGTAGCCTGACCGAAAGCAATTTCGATAAAATCCAGGCTCTTTACAAAGAAGCTCAAGCAAATGTTGATTATAAAAAGAAACAACTTAATGATACTCATTTATATGCCCCTCACGATGGCTGGCTTGCTGTTGAGGGTGTTGAACCCGGCGAGATAATTCCTCAGGGAATGCCGATTTTTGCAATAGTTTATACAAAAAATATTTTTATCCGCTCATTTATTCCTGAAAATGAAATTGCTTTTATTTCAATGAATATGAATGTTTCGGTAAAAGTTCCGGCCTTGAATAATGCTGTTTTCGATGGAAAAATCAGTCGAATAGGTTCGGTGGCCGATGCCTATTCACGTGCATTTCCGGTTAAAGCAACAATTGAAAATTCCGATTTTTCTTTAAAACCCGGAATGATTGCTTTTTTAAATGTTGAAACTGCTAAGAAAAATGAAGTTATCAGCATTCCGGCTGAGGCAGTTTTGCTAAGCTCCGATGGCAGGACTTATGTTTATTTGCTTGGTAAGGATGGAAATAAAGTTACAAAAAGAAATATTCAAACTAATAAAACCCACAACACAGGTGTTAATGTTTTGCTTGGCCTCAACGACGGTGATGTTATAGTTACTGAAGGAAATACAAAACTTTACGAAGGTGCCATGGTCAAAGTTTTAAAATAATTAATTGAGCAAAGAGTTTTATGAATATTATCAAAGAATCGCTAAAAAATCATAAAGTACCTTTAATTACCATTCTTCTGATCTTTATGGTCGGTATTTATTCCTTAATGACTATGCCTCGGCGGTCATCGCCTGAAATTACTGTTCGTCAGGCTTTAGTGGTTGCTTTTTATCCGGGAGCTTCTGCCGGCCAGGTTGAGGAACAACTGACCAAAAGCATTGAAGAAAAACTTTATACTTATTCGGAAGTTAAAAAAGATGAAACTTATTCGACAACAAAAGATGGGCAAGTTGTTATAACTGTTACTCTTGAAGATTGGGTTAAAATTCCGGATGTTTTTTGGCAAAAGCTTAGCCAGGGATTATTTTTACTGTCGCAGATGAGTTTGCCCGAAGGAGTAATAGGCCCGATTGTGGATTCCGACTTTGGTGATGTTGTTGCATTATTAATTGGAATTGAATGTGATGATTGTTCTTATAGCGAACTGAAAGACCATATAGAATTAATCGAAAATAATTTAAGACAGATACCTTCTGTTTCAAAAATTGACCGTATTGGTTATAAGCCTGAAGAAATAGAAGTTACAACGAGTTCGGAAAAATTGATACAATATGGCGTTCAACTTGTTGATGTTATAAATATTTTAAAATCTCAAAACACGGTTAAGTATTCAGGTTATATAGAATCGGAATACTCAAAAATCAATTTATTAACAACTGGCCTTTTTTCAACTATCGACCAAATCAAAGAGCAGGAAGTAGGCGTTTCACCTGAAGGTGCTATCGTTAGAATAAAGGATGTTGCTAAAGTTGAAAGGAAATTAAAGGAACCTTCTACCTACATTCGTGTGAACGGGCATGATAATAAATTAATGCTTATTTCTTTACAAATGCAATCGGGTTATAATATCGTTGAATTTGGTGAAGAGGTTAATGCAAGCATAGCAGAATCAAAAAAACTATTACCAGATGATATTAATTTTCAAATTATCAACAATCAGCCTGAAACTGTAAAAGATGCTGTGGATGATTTTATGAAAGAATTTCTGATTGCAGTAGCTGCTGTAATTCTTGTCATTATGTTGTTGCTTCCTTTCAATATAGCTGTTATTGCCGGTTTTTCAATTCCTGTTTCAATAGGAATGACCTTTATGTTTTTGGATTTGTTCGGGTTTGAATTGCAACAAGTTTCACTTGCTTCACTAATTGTTGTTCTCGGAATGGTCGTCGATAATGCAGTTGTTGTAATTGATAATTATGTTGCGAAATTAGATCAGGGTTTATCACGTTTTGAAGCTGCCTGGCGAAGTGCAACAGAATTCTCTATTCCACTTTTTACATCAACTCTTGCTATTATAATGGCCTTTCTTCCATTAGTATTTATGCTGTCGGGAGCGACCGGCCAATTCTTAATAAGTTTACCGGTTACGGTAGCTATTTCAATGAGTTCCTCACTTATTGTTGCTTTTTTTATGACACCGTTTTTAGCATTTATTTTTATTAAGAAAGGCCTTGTAAAGAAGACTGAAGAAAACAAAAATGTAAAGAAAAAGTTTTCAGTATTAAATATTATACAAAGCGTTTTTGATAAAGGAATTGAGTGGGCTTTTCGCCGAAGAAGTTTAACAATAATTTTGGCTGTTGCAACTGTTATTCTTGGTATATTTACTATGACTTTGCCAAAACAACAATTCTTTCCCAATGCCCAAAGAAATCAGTTTATAATTCAGGTCTTTGAACCTCTCGGGACTAAAATTAATGTAACCGATGCTGATACGCGAAAAATTGAAAAAATCCTTGTAGCAGATTCAAGTATCACAAGTTTTGCTTCATTTATAGGAACTTCTGCTCCAAGAGTATATTATAGCTTTTCTCCTGTATTTCCTGAAGAGAGCTATGCAATGTTTTTGGTTAATACTGCTACTGTGAAAGAAGCGAGTACTTTAGCTGCACATTACGATTCAATATTAAACGGAATTCTCCCAAACGCGAAAATTGATGTTATGGAATTTGCCCAAGGCGAGCCTGTGGTTTCACCGGTTGAAGTTCGCATTTTTGGTGATGATATTTCTGAATTGAAAAAAATAAGTGATGAAATAAAAACTATTTACAGAAATGTTCTGGGTAGCCAATTGATTAGAGAAGATTTTGAAAATAATTTTTTCTTGGAAGTAAGCGTTGATGAAACTATTGCAAATCAAATGGGCTTTACGACAGAAGTTATTGCCGATTTGCTTGCAGTTGGTTTTCATGGAGCACCTGTATCGGTTTTATGGGAAGGAAACGATGCAATAAATATTACTTTCAGGCTCAACAAAGATTCCAGAAATAGTTTTAATGATATTGCTAATACTTATGTAAGTTCGCCTGTTACAAATGCAAGCGTTCCGCTTCGTCAATTTGCCGAAGTGATTCCAAAATGGCAAACCGGAAAAATTACCCGCAGAAACGGAATCCATACCTTAACCGTTGGTTGTGAGTCAAAACCGGGATTTTTGAGTTCGGAGATTCAAACTGCCATTCAACCTCACATTAGCTCATTGGAATTACTGCCCGGTTACAAAGTTGAATACGGAGGAGTGATTAAAAACCAGAATGATACATTTTCTCAAATGATATTTGCTTTAATAATTAGTATTGTAAGTATTTTCTTAATTCTGCTTTATGAATTTAAAGATATAAAAAGGCCTTTAATTATTATGGTTTCCATACCATTAACAATATTCGGCGCCGCAATTGGATTATTAGCAACAGGCAACGTTTTTAGTTTCACGGCTTTTGTCGGGCTGATAGCTTTGGTAGGAATTGTTATCAGAAATGCTTTAATTATTGTTGATTATTCTGATGAGATTGTAGCGTCTGAAGGACTTTCGTTTACGCAAGCCGCATTAGAATCGGCTAAGAGACGACTAAGGCCGATTTTTCTCACTACTATGGCTGCGGCTATGGGTGTTGTTCCTATGATTGTTATGAAAGATCCTTTATGGGCTCCTTTAGCAAGCGTATTTTCATTTGGAATTGTTTTCTCAATGGTTCTTACACTCTTAGTAATCCCTGTTTTATATAGTTTATCAATAAAACCAAAAAAATCAATTGATCAGTAAAATAAACAAATATAATATGTTGAAGAAGATTTTTACTCTATTTCTTCTTATCCTGATTGCCCAAGTCTTAAAATCTCAGGATACGATCTATTTGGATTTAAATCAGGCTGTTGAAATGGCTATGGAACAAAATCAATTAATAAAAATATTTGAGCACAAAATTGAAAATGCTGATGCAAAACTATCGGAAATGAAAAGCAATTTTTATCCGAGGATTATTGCCGAGGGAGTCTTTGCCTTTAATTCCGATCCGAATGTCAGTGCTACAAAAGGAGAGTTTAATCATCTTTATACTGATTTTATTAAAGATGAGGAATTAAGAAAGTTTCTGATGGAATATCTGCCGCTTCCCCCTAAAGACATGACTCTGATAAAAGGAAAAGAATATTTTTATAAAACAAATGTTAGCGTTTATCAGCCTTTGAGTCAATTAACGACAATTAATACAGGTAAGAAAATTGCTAATATTGATTTAAAGATAAGCAACTTAGAATATAAAGATGTTGTTTCAAAAATTACTCTTGGAATTAATGAGCTTTTTTATGGAATTTTAATTGAAGAAAAAAACGTAGAAGTGGCCAGATTAAATCTTGAGTATTCTGTTGCAGAATATAATGATGCTAATAATGCTTATGATTCAGGAGAGGTTTTGTTGATCGCAGTTATGGCCTTGAAAGCTGAGATTTATGAAAAGGAGCAGGAATTATTGGAAGCTCAAAACACTTTAGAATCATATCGTTATTCTTTTATGCAGCTTATAGGCCTTGAATTAAATACTTTTCCGGTTCTATTATTGGATGAAATTAATTTGGAAGCTTTCAATGAAATTGAAGAATATTATAACCAGGCTTATGAAAATAACTATGAATTGGGGATTTCCAATTCGACGAAAGATAAAGCAATTCTCGGCATAACTGCCGCAAAAAAGGCTTATATCCCCGAACTAACATATTTTGCTCAATATAATTATAATCAAGGAATTCCTTTATATCCTGATAATTATCTTATCACCGGTTTGAATTTGAAATGGACTATTTTTGCGGCCGGCGAACGCTCATCAATAATTAAACAAAGAAACGCTTTATTTAATCAGGCTAACGAAGATTATGCATATAAAATTAAGCAGTTAAAATCCGATGTGCATAAAGCTTATCTAAACTTAGTATATGCCAAAAAATTAATTCAAACTGCCGAAAAAGCACTTGAAGCAAGAACAGAACAAGTAATTCTTACAAAAAATGCTCTTAGCGAGGGCCAGGTTTTACCTTCTTTAATGATTGAAGCTAAAGCCGATTTCGCAAAATCCGAAGCCGATTTGCTCGCTTCAA
>CAZBSL010000023.1:0-17269 GCA_964494265.1 uncultured Bacteroidales bacterium | reverse complement strand
ATGATTGAAGCTAAAGCCGATTTCGCAAAATCCGAAGCCGATTTGCTCGCTTCAAGGCTGAATTATTTGATTCAAATCGCAAAATTAGATAAGTTGATTGGGGGGGAATGAAAATATAGAATCATGAACTATAACTGTTTTAACAGTTTATATATAATACCTCAATCCTAATTTTATCAACCTGACTTTAGCATCTCCAGCAAATCTTTCTCCTTCATCGTAAACTGGTGAAAAAGCATGTTGGTAATTAGCAATTATCCAGATTTTCTTCAACATACGAAATCCAATCTTAAAATTACAACTTAATACAAAATTGGTTAAACCATCGCTTGTTGTGTTTTTTTCAATTGCATTTCTGTTGTAAATATCATAATCATTTTTAAATTGCTTAGAATGAATAATTATCGACGAACTTATACCTGCCCCAATAGATAATTTATTTTTAAAAATCCGATAATTTAAAATCACCGGTATAGTTAAATAGTAAATATTTGTATTACCAATTTTTTCATTAGTTCCAATAATTGAACCACCTGTAGAAGTGATGTTGCCAAAAGGTTCGCCAATTCTAATTCCGCCATAAATTCTAACATTAAATGGGTTATTTACAGGACTTTTATGATAAATTGTTTCGTCTTTTCTTTTATAGTTAATCATTGAAAGCCCAAGGCTTGATTCTATATTAAACTTCTTACTGATATTTTTTTGTAATCCAACCAAAATATCGAATCCCGGTTTTGAATCATAATCTTCAATAAGTTTTGACCAATTATAGCGTCCACTATAACCCATACCTGGTAAAGGTTGAATAATATTATCATTTGATTTCTCAACTTTATTAAAAAACGAATAATTCGCAGAAGCCTCAACAAAAAACTTCACCTGGCCAATGCTACTTATTATAATTATTGAAAAGAATATTGTAATAATTGATTTTTTCATGTTTTAGTTATTTTTATTTCCTCAAATTTATACATTTTATACCAAACATATTTATTTAATCACAATTTTTTTAATAATATTCTCCTCGCCTTTATAATGTAATAAATAGATTCCACTCCCAAAATTTCCCGAATCAATTGAAATATTATTATTACAAGTTGTGAAGAATTGTTTTGCAAAAACCTGTCTCCCTGCCATGTCTGTTATACAAACTTCACACTTTGTTGCATTAGAGTTGGTTATTTCTATTTGAATTTTGTCTGTTGCCGGATTTGGGAAAACTGAAATTTGTTGCTCTTTAAAAGGTTCATTTATTCCTACTCCTCCAAGAAAAATCGTATCACTTGAAATGCTTTCAAAACATTGATTTGACGCGGTTAAAGTAATAATATAATTACCAAAATCAGAATAAACATGCAAAGGATTTTTTATGGTATCAAAAGTATCATCACCAAAATCCCATAAAAAATCACCTGCATTTGTTGAATTATTAATAAACTGAACTTCAAGTTCGTCAACTTCAAAGTTAAAAGTTGATTGCGGTTTGTTTGCATTAATTAACCATTCATCCGGATCAGTAAAAACAGTTTCATGTGCATATTCCTGCAATATCAGGGCAATTTCTTCACTTAAACCGGCTGTAAAACTTAAGCCAACCGGACTTTTTTGAAAAATTGTAGCATAAAAAGTACATGCGGTTAAGTATGAACCGGCAAGACTTGGATGACTATTATCAGAGTTGAAAAGATCAATTGGATCTCCATTCTGAATGGAGGTTTTGAACGATTCACCTGCTGGAGCTAAGGTGCATTGAACTTGCTGAGCTATGTTTTTTGTCGCTGCTGTCATAGAGTCTTGCATGTGAGAAAAATCAACAAAATCAGGCGAACAGTGTTCATTTATACAGTATTCTCCTCCATATTTTTTGCCCCATACAATGAATAAAACAATTTCCGTACAAAAGTTGTGTAATTTGATGATGGAGTCAAGTGAAATAACTCCTGGGAAGAAATATTCGTTTTTATAATACTCAATTACCGGAAAAAGACTATGCTCCTGAAGAACTACAAAATCCCATCTTCTGTAATGAATTTTCTCTAATGAGGTGGGATTTGTCAAATGGCAATTTGGGGGATGGCCGAGTGTACAGCCTCCCGGAGTATTTGAGTCAAATATAAGTGTATCGCCTGCTGAAAACGCTAATTCGTGCACTAATTGTGGAAGGTTGTTATATCCCGTATGGCTATTTCCAAGAAATAGTACGCTATGTTCGTCAGCATAAAAAATTAAAGGGATTAAAGTTAAGATTATTAAAATTGATCTTTTTAACATAAATTATTCATTTATGATTCAAATTTAGACATAATTATTAATAACGTGGTATTCTTTTAAGAACCTGAATAACCTTTTTTATAAAAAATAGCATTAAATTTTAATGATAAATTATCATCAAGCTTGTAAAAAAGAAACAAATAGTTGTCAAAAAAAAATCGTGTGGCAAGAAGAATTCAGAAGCGAAATTACTGAAAGTTAAAATGATGAAAATTTAATAATTATTTAAAACTTGCAATTATTGTTTCACCGCCAACAACTTGTTGATTTAGTACAACTTTGATTTTTGCGTTCACCGGCAATAATAAATCTACTCTTGACCCGAATTTAATTATTCCAAGTTTGTTACCTTGAATAATATTTGCGTTCAGTTTCGCTGTGCAGACTATTCGTCGGGCGATAAATCCGGCTATTTGTCGTAACAAAATATTATTTTTATTTTCATCTTCGATAACCAAAGTTGTTCTTTCATTTTGATATGATGACTTTGGTTTGTTTGCAAAATGAAAACGACCATTATGGTGCTTTTTGTATTTTACTATTCCGCTGATTGGGTACCAGTTGACATGAATATCTAAAGGTGACATAAATACTGAAACCTGTATTCGTTTATCTTTAAAATATTCCGTTTCTTCAACTTCTTCAATTACAACCACTTTTCCATCGGCAGAACTTATTATGTTATTTTCATTAATAATTGTATTTCTTGAAGGGTCTCGAAAAAAACGAACCACAACGAACAAGGTAACTAAACCAAAAAGATAGAGAAAATAATGTATGTAAGTTTGTTGAAGGAAAATAATATTAATTATTACAGCAATACTGCATAATAAAATAATAACTATAAAAATTGGCCTGTATCCTTCTTTATGTATTGTCATTTCAGCTTATCAAAATTAAATAAATAAACACCATAGGTGCTGATCCAAAAACGCTATCGAATCTGTCCAACAAACCTCCGTGCCCCGGTAACATTTTACCTGAGTCCTTTGTATTCAGGCTTCTTTTTAACAGCGATTCGATTAAGTCGCCAAAAGTACCAAAAATAATTATTATCAAAGCAATCACTATCCAATTATACCAAAAAATTTCTGTATAAAAACATGAAATCAAATAGGCGACTCCAATGGCGAAAATAGCCCCTCCAATACTTCCTTCCCATGTTTTTCCGGGTGAGATTCTATTAAATAACGTATGTTTCCCAAATAAATTTCCAAAAATATATGCAAAAGTATCGTTTACCCAGATAATTATAAAAAAACCAAGTAAATATATATATACAGAATAATTTTCCATAAATCCGGGATTAAAGAAGAAATTCATTGCCGCAAAAGGAATTGAAATATATATGATTCCGAGGAGGGTGTATGCTATATTTGAAAATGGATTTTTAGATTTTGAAAACAATTCAATAATGAAAATTAAGACTATAAAAACAAGGTTTAATAAAAGTAATTTCAATGGAATGAAATTTATACTTGCAAATGCAAAAGATAAAAAAATAATGGAACCCACGAATATTCCAAAATGTTTTTGTGGTAAAATATCTTTAGATTTAACAAGTTTATAAAATTCTTCAAGACATAAAATATTTATTATCAGGAATAAAAAAATAAAAATATAGCGATTCCAAAGTATTGAACAAATTATTAATGCAACGAATAAAGTTCCGGTTAAGGATCTTATTAGAAGATTATTCATTCAAATTAGATTTACTTATTAATTGTTTAGCACGTAAAACATCATCAGCATTAACGTAAAGTTCAATTCTACCGAAAAGAAAGGATGAATCCTTTTTACTGATTTCAACACTTTCGATGTCGTTTTCTGATAAAAGTCCTTTTATGATTTGAATTTCATACATTTTAGAAGCAGTAAATACTATTTTCCAATTATTATCCATGTCTCTATTGTTTAATATGTTAACTTATCTGAAAAAAATAATTTGTATTTTTATATTAATTATTGGTTTTGGGTAAAATCATTTAAAAATCTCAATAGGAATCATCTATCAAAAAGACATATAAATTCTTGGGTCCGTGAGCGCCCATTACTAAAGTTTTTTCAATATCTGCTGTTCTGCTTGGGCCTGAAATAATCGAAACTAAAGACGGAAAATCATCTTCGTATTTTTTTCTGATATTTTTAAGAGCATGTTTTATATCAGGCACTAATTGAGAAGAATATGCCAGAACAATATGTGATTCAGGGAAAATATTTAATCTTCTTCCTGACGCTTGTTTTGATGAAACCATCGCAGAACCTAAGCGGGCAATTAAATATTCGCAGCGAGTAATTCCAACTTCCATGTTTTTAAAATCCGCCTCGTTGCAAGTAAAAGAAATTCCTCCATGTTTAAGAAAGGATTTTAGAACTTCATCAATGCAAAAGATATTTTCCCACTTTTTTTCACTTATGAGGGATTTTAGTATCGCAATAAATTCATTCTCATTCTGACAATAAACAAATTTTCCGACAATATTTGTAAATTCTTTTGCAAAAACCAAATCAAGCGATTCATCAGTAGTCAAATATATATCCGACTCGTAATCAACCGGTATAGCAGGCTTATCAGTTTTATTAATAAGTGCATTTCTGATTTTTTTTAATATCTTTTCGCGTGAGGTTGTTTCTTCCATTTTATCAAAATAAAGCATAAAATTATAAAACAATCCGAATAAACGGAGAATTTCATAATAATTATTTTATTTAGGTTTGCTATTTTCCTTATCTTTATCTTTCTCCGGAAAATTTATTGGTTTTTGTTTACTTGTTAATGGTTTTTCTTTTTTAATAATTGGTTTTTTCTCAGATAGTTTTTCAGATTGATTTAATTGTTTATCTTTCAGGTTATTTTCGTTTTTTAATGTTGGAGATTTTCTTGTAGTTTTTGTTATTGGTTTAGAATTAAAAATTTCTTTGGGCTTGTCAAAAGGATTTTTACCAAATATCTTTTCTAAGTCTTCGCTAAAAATCACTTCTTTTTCAAGTAATAAATTTGCAAGTTTTTTAAGCAACGCTTTATTTTTAGTCAAAATTCTTTTAGCTCTGTTATAGGCACTTTCGACAAGCTTGCTTACCTCTTGATCAATTGTTTCAGCGGTTTTCTCACTATAAGGCTTGTGAAATGAATACTCCTGCTGACCGGTTGAGTCATAATAGCTGATGTTTCCGATTTTATCATTTAATCCGAAATAAGTGATCATAGCAAAAGATTGCTTTGTAACTTTTTCGAGGTCGTTTAATGCTCCTGTCGAAATTTTCCCAAAAATAATTTCTTCTGAAGCTCTTCCACCTAAAGTTGCAGTAAGTTCGTCAAACATTTGTTCATAGGTTGTAATTTGCCTTTCTTCCGGGAGGTACCATGCAGCCCCAAGAGCTTTTCCTCTTGGAACAATCGTTACTTTTACCAAAGGATGAGCATGTTCGAGTAACCAACTGACAGCAGCATGGCCTGCTTCGTGGAATGCAATTACTTTCTTCTCACTTGGAGAAATAATTTTACTACGTTTTTCCAAACCGCCTATTATTCGGTCGATTGCATCCATAAAATCTTGTTTGGAGATAGATTTATGTGTGTTTCGGGCTGCAATTAAAGCAGATTCGTTGCAAACATTTGCAATATCAGCCCCTGAAAATCCGGGTGTTTGCTTGGCAAGGAAAACAATATCAATATCTTTTGCTGATTTCAGAGGTTTCATGTGAACTTTAAAAATGGCTTTTCTTTCTTCTAAATCGGGCAGTTCAACATGAATTTGTCTATCGAAACGACCTGCACGAAGAAGAGCACGGTCAAGAATATCTGCTCTGTTAGTAGCTGCAAGAATTATTACTCCGGCATTACTTGCAAAGCCGTCCATTTCAGTAAGAAGTTGGTTAAGCGTGTTTTCCCTTTCATCATTGGCACCGGTCATCGGGTTTCTTCCACGAGCACGACCGATAGCGTCAATTTCATCAATAAAAATTATACAAGGGGCTTTTTCTTTAGCCTGTTTAAATAAATCTCTAACCCTTGAGGCGCCGACACCAACAAACATTTCAACAAAATCGGATCCGGAAATTGAGAAAAAAGGAACTTTTGCTTCACCTGCAACTGCCTTAGCTAATAAAGTTTTTCCGGTTCCGGGAGGGCCAACTAAAAGTGCTCCTTTAGGGATTTTCCCTCCAAGATTGGTATATTTATCAGGTTGTTTTAAGAAGTCAACAATTTCCATTATTTCAACTTTAGCTTCTTTAAGCCCGGCAACATCATTGAAATTAATTGAAACACTTGTGCTTTTATCAAATAATTGTGCTTTTGATTTTCCTATATTAAAAATTTGTCCACCCGGGCCACCTCCGCGACTCATCATCCGCATTATTAAAAACCAAACTCCAATTAATATCGCTATTGGTACAATATATCCTAAAATGTCAGATCCCCAATCCTTTCGAGCTTCGTTTTCAACATAAACAGGATCAGATAAACCTTTTTGTGCTTCTACTACTTTTTCATCGAATTTATCAGGTGATGTAACATTGTAATAATATTGAGGCGTTGAATTACCGAGAGTTTCTTTACCTCGAACTTTTTCGTATTTTGGATATGATAATTTGTCTTTTTTTATGAAGATTTCAGCTTTGCTTCTATTGACCAGAATGATTTTTTCAACATCCTGGGAAATCAACATTTCTTTCAAATCACGCCATTCGGTTTTTTCTGAACTTGTGCCCCAGTCAATGAATTGCATTCCAATAAAAATTACCGCTAAAATTCCATAAATCCAATAAAAATTGAATTTGTTTTTCGGGTTTTTTTCTTTAGATGGTGTCTTGGGTGTTTTTTTTATATTTTGTGGATTTTTGTTTTCTGCCATTATGTCGTGCTAAATAAAAAAAATAATTAAAACTTTTCACTCCTCATCATTATAATGCTTAATATCAGCATCAGCCCATAAGCTCTCCAGTTTGTAAAATTTTCGTGTTTCTTCCTGAAAAACATGAACAATAATATTTGCATAGTCTATCAAAATCCATTCCGCATTTTCAAATCCCTCTTTGTGCCAGGGTGCAGTTTTAGTTTTCATTTTTACGTTTTCAATAATAAAATCGGATATTGCTTCAACATGAACTTTGGATGTTCCATGGCAAATTATAAAATATTCACAAACTGAATTTTTAATATTTATAAAATCTAAACTTTTTAAGCCTTTGCCTTTTTTTTCTTCTATGCTTTCAATTATGTTGTTAAGTAGTATGCTTGTTTCTGCTTTTGTTTTTTCGTTTGTCATTAATTCTCTTGTTACTTAACTGCAAAAATAATCATTTTTTATACTATGTTATTTTATTTCGTTCAAAATATTTAATTTAGTTGTGTTTTTGTATTTGTTTTATTTGCAAATAATTTAATAATGAGGGAGGAAAAATGATAGGAGAAAAAATAATTAAACTGAAAAGGACTGAGTCAACTAACAATTATGCAGTTAATTTATTAGGAGAGCAAAAACCGCTTGAAGGTACTTTGGTCTGTTCAGATTATCAAAGTGCAGGGCATGGAGTCGATAATAATCATTGGGAAAGTGAGAAAGGAGAAAATGTATTGGTGAGTATTATTTTATATCCTGATTTTCTTTTACCAAGTAAACAATTCTTATTGAATAAAATGGTTTCTTTATCTATTTTGGACTATTTAAAGGGAAAAATCCAAAATAATAGATTGAGTATCAAATGGCCTAATGATATCTATGTTGATGAATTAAAAATTGCCGGGATTTTAATAAATAATACTATTTCCGGAAATACTCTTGAAGCCTCGGTTGTTGGAATTGGATTAAATGTAAATCAGGAATTATTTGTTAGTGAGGCTCCTAATCCGGTTTCATTAAAAATGTTGACTAATATTGAATATTCAATTCCCGAGTGCATTACCGAGCTTTGTTTTTGTTTGGAAAACCGATATTCTCAATTAAAAAATAATGATGGTAGAATTGATACTGACTATTTCAATTCATTATTTAGATTTGGTAAATTTCATAATTATAAATTTAGAGATGAGGATATTATAGGAAAAATTATTGGTACCAATGAATTTGGGAAGTTGATATTAGAAAAACCCACTTCAGAAATTTTAGAATGTGATTTTAAGGAGATTGTGTTTTTGTTATAGATAATTGCCTTAGCATTCACAGGCTGATATAGACGGTATTAAGAGCTAAATGACTAAATTGTTAAATTGTTTTGATGGAAAAGAAGGGTTTATTGTTTTTGAATAAAATTATAACAGTATGCTAATACCGGTGAATTGAGAAATCTATTCGTGATGTTCCTTTAATTTGGAAATCATTATATTAATTAGGTTTTGCAGAGGTTTTTTCGCCATCAGCAAAAGCATAGTTGAAATATCGGCTTCAAGTTCAATATGAACTTTAGCTTTTTCCTCATCAATTGCTTCCAAAAAAAACATCATATCAAAATCAAAAGGTACTTTCCCATCCGATTTAATATGAATATGAGAATGATGGTTTTTTTCTTCAATCCTCATTCTGATGTTGGCCATACCTTTTATTGTAAAACTGCATGCAAATTCCGTTGATTTCCAATTGATGATTTGTTCGGGCATTAATTTCTCGAAATTATTAAAGTCTCCGAGGAAATTAAAAATATTTACAGCCGATTTATTTATAATAATCCTATCACTAACAAGTTTTACCATAATTATTTATTAAATTTTTCACTCCATTTTTCAGGATTTTCACTCCATTTTAATAGTTTATTCAAATCCGATTCGGTAATATATTCTTCATTCAAGGCTTGTTGAATCAAAGTATTGTAATCTGAAAGAGTAAAGAGGGGGCAATTAGCATCCTTAAAATTTTTTTTGGCAATGGGGAGCATATATGAAAAAATAGCGATCATTCCTTTAACATTGCACCCTAGCTCTCGAAGAGCACTAACAGCAGCCAGGCTACTTTTTCCGGTTGAAATCAGGTCCTCAATCACAACAACCGATTGCCCCGAGTTAACTCTTCCTTCAACTTTGTTTCCCATGCCATGCGTCTTTTGTGCCGATCGTACATAAACAAAAGGTAAACCAAGGTCTTGAGCAACAAGAGCTCCGTGTGCAATGGCCCCGGTAGCTACACCGGCAATGACATCCACAGGGCCATATTCTTCGTTAATAATTTTCACAAATTCTTGTCGAATGAATGTTCTAATCTTTGGATATGACAAAGTTAGTCTGTTGTCACAATAAATTGGTGAATTTAATCCCGATGCCCATTTAAAAGGTTTGGCTACATTCAATTTTATTGCTTTAATTTGCAACAGAAACTCGGACATTTTTAATGAGGTGTTTTCAAAAGTTTTCATATAGCAAATGTATAAAGTTTTTATAGACAATAAGTCAATTTTTTTTACAAAAAAGGATAATTCCCTGTATAATATAGAAAATGAGTTTTTTTTAAAGTATTCTTCTGAAATAGATTTGAGAAATGAATTTGAGAAGTTAAAAAACAATAAAGAAATTGTGAACCTGATAATATTTGTAAATGAGGATGTTGAAAAGGTTTTTAATGAATTTTTATCAAAGTTTACAATTCTTGAGGCAGGTGGAGGATTAGTCGTAAACGAGAACAAGGAATATCTGTTGATCTTCAGATATGGAAAATGGGATTTGCCAAAAGGAAAAGCTGAAAAAGGTGAGGATATCGAATCAACTGCTTTGCGTGAAGTTGAAGAAGAAACTGCTTTAAAAGGAGCGAGAATTGTTTCAAAAATGCCTGAGACTTATCATTATTATGAACACAAAGGCAAACCAATAATTAAAAAAATTTTTTGGTATTTTATGTCTGGTTCATCCAAAAACCAAGAATTAAAACCTCAATTAAATGAAGATATTCAGAAAGTCGAATGGATGACACAGGATGAAGTTCGTGAGGCCTTGAAAAACTCATACCGGTCAATTATTGAATTGGTGGATGAAATTTTTGATGGCAGATCCACGGAAGCTTTAGTCTAAGAGCGTCTTTCAATACTTATTCAGAAGTCATCCAACTGCCATTTTAAATCATATAAGACATAAAAATTCATATAAGAAAATAATGGATAGTTACGCAAACTAATTCAACCTAATTTGGCTTACCAAAAAAACTTACTTTTGTAAAACAAAAAATAATTAAAATATAAAAAAGATGGAAAAAGTCGCTGTTTTTCCGGGTTCTTTCGACCCTATTACCCGTGGGCATGAATCAATTGTTTTGAGAGCTTTACCTTTATTTGAAAAAATTATAATCGCAATTGGTGAAAATTCAGATAAAGCAACATGTTTTTCGACTGAAAAAAGATTAGAATGGATAAAAAGTGTTTTTAAGACTGAAAAAAAAGTTGAGGCAGTGACTTACAAGGGCTTGACTGTGGATTTTTGCAAAGAAGTTGGAGCGAAATATATTTTACGCGGATTGCGTACGTCGGCCGATTTTGAGTTTGAAAGAAGTGTAGGTCAGATAAATAAAAAAATATTTCCTGAAATTGAAACAGTTTTTTTTCTGACTGTTCCTGAATTAACTGCATTAAATTCTTCAATTGTGAGAGACATTTTGAGACATGGCGGAGATGTAAGCCAGTTTATTCCTGAAGGAGTGGACTTGTAGGCATATTTTTAATTGATGATTTTTAATTTTAAATTTACGATTTGATAAATATTTTTTTTCTAAGCTTTAGAATTGTGGTTTAACAATATAGCAATTTAACCAATGATCCATTTAACCATTGACACTCATTTAACAATTAATCCATGATTAAATCTATTTTGATTTCAATAATCGTATTCTTTCATTTTGCTGGGATGTCACAAAATGTAACAATTTCAGGAATAGCAATGAATGCTGATTTCGAAGAAATAAGAATTGTAAAATTCAAAGATCAAATTTCTTACCTTGAAGAAACTATAGGAGAGGTGGTTGTTGATTCGCTTGGAAGGTTCTCAATGTCATTTCAAATAGATGAAACTTTATACACAAAAATTAAATTGGGATTTCATAGTGCAGGTTTATATGTTGAGCCGGGTGGAATTTACGAAATTTTTATTCCACCGGATTCTGAAGGTAGCTTTTTCAAGCTTAATCCCACTTATGACTCACAATATCTGAATTATGATATTATCAATTCGGATGAAAAGGAGCTTAACTCAATGATCAGTAAGCTGAATATTGTTTTCGATGATTTTATTATTAATAATTTTAATGCAATTTACAGGCAAAGGCAAAGAGATAAAATTGATACTTTAAAACGTATTATAAAAACGGTTTTTACTAAACGTTCAAACAAATATTTTAATGATTATGTAGAATATAAAATTGCTTCAATCGAACAATTAGCAAGATTGAAAAACCGGAATTCCATTGAAAAACAATATTTTAAAACCAGGAGTATTTTATATGAAAACATTGAGTATATGGATTTTTTCAATCAATTTTTTTCAAAATATTTTACGGCTACGTCTAAAAATTTTGATACAGATGAGTTAATTAAAATAATAAATAGGGGAGAGGCCTATCTCAATCTGATGAAATTTTTAGCCGATGAAAAAGTCTTTTCCGACAAAATATTTCGTGAATTGGTTATTTTAAAATCATTGAAGGACATATATTATATCTCGGGATTTTCACAAAAAGAAATCATTTCACAACTAAAACTTGTTTCTAAAAACGGAATAAGCGAACAAAACCGACAAATTGCAAATGATTTAATTTTCGATTTAACACAATTTAATACAGGAGCACCGGCCCCATATTTTGCCTTAAGAGATAGAAATGACAAAGTAAAAAGTTTAGAGGATTTCAGAGGAAAATATATTTATCTGAATTTTTGGTCTTCAGATTGTATTCCATGTTTGCTTGAAATGGACAGCTTGAGAAATTTGAAAAGCAAATACGAAAATGAAATAGAATTTATCAGCATTGGTGTTGATGAGAACAGAGAAAAAGTATTTAATCGAGCAGGGGAATTAAATTATAATTGGACAATTTTGGATTATAATCATAATAATTCTCTACTTGAGGATTACAAAGTGAAAGCTTTTCCATTTTATGTTTTAATTGATAAAGAAGGAAATATTTTAAAATATCCGGCAAATTCGCCTTTTGAAAATGCAGAAAAAATGTTTCAGGAACTGATAAAGAAAGATGACTAAACCGTAAACTTTCTCTTTTGGTCTATTTATAACAATTGCTTTTATTCCATCATTCTGATAAATTCTTCAAGGTCAGCTTCAATGTCAAGGCCAAGTTTTTTCTTTAAGCGATAACGGGCACTTTTGATGCTGTTAGGAGAAATGTTTAAAACCGAAGCCATTTCTTTGCTGTTCATATTAAGCTTTATAAGGGCACAAAGCCTGTGGTCGTTTGTTGTTAATTCTGGATTTATCCCTTTCAGTTTTTCATAGAAATTCTTATTAATATCTTCAAAATAAAGTTTGAAGACATCCCAGTCATTATCCGATCTTAAACTTTGATTTATTTGCAAATTTATTCTTTTGTAGCGTGGCTTTTCGCTTGTTTCTGCCTTTTTCCTCAAATCCGATATTTCGCCTTGAATCTCCTGAAGGATGGTGTTTTTTTGCATCATGTGCAAGGCATGCGTGCTTAGTTGCTTTGATTTAAACTGAACCGATTGTTGAAGTTCTTTTTCTTTAAGTTTACTCTTTTCAAGTTCAGCCTCGGAAAGTTCCTTTTCCTTCTTATGGAACAATTCTTTTTGCTTTAGTATTTGTCTGTCTTTTTTCCTTTTCAAAGTAATAGCAAAAATAATAATTGCAAATAATACAATAATGAGGATTATCACAATTAAATATGTGGTTTGTCTGTTTTTTAGTATTTTATATTCGAGTTTCTGATTTTCTTTTTCTTTTTTCAACAATACAATCTCCTTTTTCTTTTTTTCTGTTTCGAACTCGGTTTGCAATTCATTGAATCGCTGAGTATTGTCGACAGTAAATAAGCTGTCGTGTACATCACCGTATAGTTTTAGAAATTTTAATGATTGCTTGTAATTGCCTATTGTCTCATAAATCTTTGACTGTAAACTATAGTTTTTTTCCAGTAAAGACATTTCATTGGTTTCAAGAATAATTTCATTTGCTTTAAGGGCATATTCAAGGGCTTTTTTATTAAGGCCAATTTTATAATAAATGTTTGCAAGATTATGTATGCTTAAGGAGATCAGTTGCTTATTGTTGATTTCTTTGCTTAACTCCAATGATTCTAATAGGGCATTCTCGGCTTTTTTGGTTTCACCAATTCCGAAATACAGGCTGCTAAGATTTGCTAAATTTGTTGCTATTCCCTTCTTATTTTTTGCCTCCCTGCTAATTTTAAGCGATTCTTGGTAATTAGAAATCGCCTTAATTGTATCACCCATTCTTTTATACGCCAATCCAATATTATTGTAACATTTACTAATGTAGAAATTGTCATTTATTGTTTTGAATCGTTCATTGGCATCATTAAAATATTCAATAGCCTCCAAGTTTTTATCCATTGATGAATATACATTGCCAATGTTTACCATTTCCATTGCAATATTCTTTGATGATGCCTCAATTTCAACTTTAATTTTATAAGATTCAGTATGATAATAAATGGAAGAATCATATTTCCCAATATTGAGTAATGAAATCCCATAGTTTGTCATCATAGTGGAGAGATGTTTTTTACCTATGTGTGCTTCCCCTTCATGTGATAACCAATATGGCCCGAATAAGTCAATGCCGTTTTTAAAAAGTATGCCCGATTCTTTAAAATGTCCCATTCTTTGAAGGCCAAGTCCTTTTATTGTTGAAATCTTCATTATATTGAAGGTATCTCTAAGAATTTTAAACGCCGAAAGTGTAATGCTATAATACTTGTCTGCTGAATCTAACATATTCATTCTGCTATATAAATTTGCAATTAAGAACCCAATGTCTGCAATCTCTGCATAATTACTTTTATCTGAAAGATAATATGCTTCTTTTGCTGCTTTCAGGCTTTCCTTAGGTTGTGCCTTTAGTTCCTTGCTTAATTGTATCAAGGTAGATATTCTTTCAGTTCCTTGCTGATTTTCCAAAACTAATTTAAGGCTATCCGATTTATTAGAATAGGAAAATAATGTTATCGTAAGAAAAATCATAAGAAATAAAAAAACTATCTGATAAAAATGTGTAAAAATTCGCTTCATAGGACATGTTAATTTATGTCAAATATACAAAATAATCTTAATTAAGTGCAATTCATCAATAAAAAATTAGATTTTTCTTTATTCTTTTTAAATCATTGAATAATTTGTATATAGCTATAAAAAAACATCTAAATGCCTACCATTTGCATACTTAAAATCTGAAGTATGCATACCATTTACCTACCATATTTTTATTGTTTGTTAATAATCACGCTATATGTTTGCTGAAAAAATAATCAATGATGAATCGGTGTATAGTGAATGTAATTGACAAATCAGTTTTCATAGTTTTTACTCAGATAGTGAAAATTGGACATATTGAAGTTTGGAGTATAAATGGAAACATATGCAGTATAATAAAGAAAGAAATCAGAAATACAAATTCTACTAATTTGAATACAAAAGCTGAAAAAGGAAAATACAAATTGGAGATAAATATAGACAATCAACAGATAATAAAATTTATTAATATTAATTAAAATAACGAAAATGAAAAAAACAGTTTTACTTACAATTTTGCTTGCAGTTTTAACAAGCGTAACCTACTCACAGGTTGCAATAAATGAAACAGGTGCTGATCCAGATCCTTCAGCCATTCTCGACCTTTCAAGTACAGATAAAGGATTTCTTGTGCCGCGGGTTTCAACCACCGAGCGTAACGCAATAGCTACAACTCAAAGTGGTTTATTAGTTTATGATATTGATACCGAAAGTTTCTGGTATTATAATAATATGATGGCAGACTGGGTTGAAATGTCAGGTGGTGGTGCTGACGGCGATTGGATTATTTCAGGTAATCATATGTATAGTGCTGTTTCCGGTAATGTAGGCATTGGGACAATTTCACCTCAAACACCCTTAGATATTTATAGTAATAGCTGGGATAATATTATGAGAATAGGTGCAGACAGTTTCTACAATCGTGCATTAATCTTTAGCTCAGGAGCTCAGTGGGCTTCTATTAGTGGTTCTACCTCAAACCGGGATGATATTGTAATTGAACATGAATCCGGTGAAATAGGAATCGGTACAACCAACCCGGCAGCTAAACTTGATGTAAATGGTTCAATCAGGATGAATGATGGGAATCAGGGAACTGGCAAAGTATTGGTTTCTGATGCAATGGGTATTGCAAGTTGGGAAACCCCAACAATTTATGCTTCAGATATTAACGGCCTGAGTGACGGAATTGCTTTTAGCAGCACAGTTTATTTGGGTGATGGCGCCGGCATATCTACAACAGGTAATAATAATACTGGAGTCGGCCATCAGGCAGGCCGTGCAATTACCACGGGTTTTGCAAATACATCAATAGGGAAATCTGCAAATGAAAATAATGAGACAGGCTTTAGAAATACTGCAATTGGTGCTTTTGCAGGCCGTGGTACTTTTGGTGGAACAAGTGTTTCCGATTGTATTTTTATAGGAGTTTCAGCAGGCTCGCTTAATACCAGCGACAATAAACTCTTTATTGATGTTACCAGCACTTCAACACCTCTTATTGGAGGGGATTTTTCAACTGACCAGGTTGATATTAATGGGAAAATAAAAATTACCGGAGGATTGCCAGGTGTAGGTAAAGTCCTTACATCTGATGATTCGGGTCTTGCATCCTGGCAAGATGTTCCGGAAGGTGTGAAATGGCTAAATGATCTGGATGATGCTAAATCAAATTTTTATAATGTTTTTGTTGGATATAATTCAGGAGAAAATAATGATGGTGGGAATAACAATACATCTCTTGGTGCTGCTTCTCTGTTTTCAAATACTTCAGGAAATGATAATGCTGCATTAGGAAAAGCATCTTTATATTGGAATACAAACGGAACAGGCAATGTAGCTGTCGGGCGATCTGCTCTATATAAAAATGAAACAGGATATTCCAATGTAGCTCTGGGGATACACAGCTTATATAACAATACTGACAAGTCAAACCTTGTTGCTATTGGCGATTCATCTTTATTTTTTAATGGCATAGGGGCAACTTTACCGACACAAAGTGGTGAAAATACAGCAGTAGGCTCAAAGGCTTTATTAAACAACACCCTTGGAAATCAAAATACAGCTATAGGTATCGAATCTTTAAAAGCAAACACCAAAGGAAAAGACAATACAGCAATAGGGGCTTATGCCTTGGATTCAAATATTGATGGTGATAACAATACAGCCGGTGGTGCTTTTGCTTTAACTTTTAATAGTGCCGGGACAGATAATACTTCTTTTGGTTTTAAATCATCATATAATATTTCTGATGGAACATCTAATTCTGCTTTTGGAACTTTAGCATTATATTCTGATTCTACAGGTATAAATAATAGTGCATTTGGAAGGTCTTCATTGTTTTTAACCAAAACCGGAAATGAGAATACAGCACATGGTTATCGGGCATTGTATAAAAATGTTGAGGGCCATAATAATACAGCCATTGGCAGCTATGCAGGTTATAAGGCTTTGGGTAGTGGTAATATATTTATCGGAAGAAATGCAGGATATGACGAAACAGGTGACGGCAAACTTTACATAGACAATTCCAACTCATCTTCACCTTTGATTTATGGGGATTTTTCATCAAATATTGTAGCTGTAAACGGAAAACTGGGAGTTGGCACACAATCGCCAAGTGAAAAACTTGAAGTAATAGGAAAAGCAATTATAAGTAATGACCTTGAAGTTGGTGATGACATTGTAGCTACTGATGATATTACGGCTGACGAATTTAAATATGGATCAACTAAAACCTGTATTTTAAAAATCCCTGCAGCAGCATTTAGTCTGTTTACAAATCAGGATGCTGACAGGATGC
>CAZBSL010000022.1:22166-23254 GCA_964494265.1 uncultured Bacteroidales bacterium | reverse complement strand
CTTATTTTGAGTCGGCAAAGATAAAAAAATATTTTCATTTCAAAAATTTTTCAAAAAAAACTATTTAATTATTATTTTACACTATTTTTACATCTTATTAATGGAAATATAATTATTTAAAATTTGTTATTTAAATCTGGATTTTAATGAAGTTAGTAATAGATATTGGAAATACATTAACGAAAATTGCGGTTTTTGATTCCGGTCAATTGATTGATATTTCCATTCAAAAAAAGATTACAAAAAATCTATTAATTGAGTATATTGAAAATACAAACAGCAATTTTTCCGATCTGTATCCCATTAAATCTATAATTATTTCTTCAGTTGTTGAATATCCGCCGATTATTAGAAGATTTTTAAATAACAATTACAAATTCTTTGAACTCAATGAACACACTAAAGTGCCTATAATCAATCAATATAAATCTCCAACTACTCTTGGAAAAGACAGATTAGCTGCTGTTGTTGCAGCAAATTACTTTTACAAAAATCAAGACTTATTAGTAATTGATGCAGGTACCTGCATAACTTATGATTTTATAAATTCTCGAAGTGGGTACATTGGGGGCAGTATTTCTCCCGGGTTTTCGATTAGGCTTCAAGCCCTGCATAATTTTACCGGAAAGTTACCGTTATTAGAAAAAACGAATTTTGAAAAATTAACAGGACAAAATACAAAGGAATCAATTTTATCAGGAGTGATGAATGGTATTCTTTATGAAATAGAGGGAGTTATAAACCAATATAAACAACAATATCCTACAATAAAAACAATTATAAGCGGAGGTGATATAAAATATTTTGATAAAAGATTAAAAAATAACATCTTTGCATTTCCAAATATAGTTTTGTTTGGATTAAATATTATTTTAGAACATAATGACAATTAATAAAATAAATTATAGGCTTGTAATAATTCTATTTATAGGTTTCTTAAGCATAAACTCATATTCTCAATTACATATACATTCGCCGTATTCACAATTTGGAATTGGGCAACTTAGTTTAAGTAATCAAGTTTATTACTATTCTATGGGAGGTGTCGGATACGCAATTAGCCATCCTTCATATATTAATATTGCAAA
>CAZBSL010000022.1:20234-22066 GCA_964494265.1 uncultured Bacteroidales bacterium | reverse complement strand
GGCATTTCGGCTCATTATCTTTTCGGAACAATAACAAAATTTAGGAACACATCTTTCCCTGACTCTATATTTGTTCTAACTTCTCAGATTGACGAAATAACCACCGTAAACGATTTTTATTTCGATTATGGAATTCAGTATTCGAAGAAACTAAAAAATAATCACAAATTAAGCTTTGGACTGACTTTCAGTAATTCAACAAAAATTAATATTAAAAGTAATTATCTTTCAAAAACATTTCTTTATAACTCTGAACAACATATTGAATATCTTACTGATACACTTGATTATTCTCCAACAAAAAAAGGCACATTTTTGCTTCCTTCAAAAATAGGTTTTGGAATTGCCTTAGAAAAATCACGAAAGTGGCTCGTTGCGGCAGATTTCGATTGGCAAAATTGGAAAAAGTTTAAATCTTTTGACATTTCAGATTCGTTAAAAAATTCATATAAAATTGCAATTGGAGGACATTTCACTCCAAATTACACAAGTGTTTCTTCTTATTGGAAACGTGTTAATTATCGTTTTGGTTTTAGATTTTCAAAATCCTATCTTGAGCTGAGAGGAAATAATATTAACGAAATAGGATTTAGTTTTGGAATGGGTTTACCATTAAGAAAATCAAGTACTACCATAAATTTTGGAATAGAGGTAGGTAATCGTGGCACAATTAATGATGATTTAATTCAAGAAAATTTTATTAATTTTAAATTTGGAATATCATTACATAATATATGGTTCTTTAAAACAAAATATCATTAATAACACAAAATAAAAAAAATGAAAATCAGATTTTTACAAATTGTTTTGGGTCTTGGATTAATCATACTGTTTCTACCAGACTTAAATGCACAAAAAGAATCCAAATATGGTGAAGATAGTTTAACGTGTATTATGAACATCTCTTTGTACAGAGAGTTTTATAGACAGAAAAACTTTGCTGATGCAATAGGCCCTTGGCGTGCTGTGTTTGCAAAATGCCCGAGAGGAACACAAAACGCTTATATCGATGGTGTAAAAATGTTTAGTAGTTTTATTAAAAACGAAGAAGATAAGGAAATTAAAGAAATACTCATCGATACTTTAATGATGATTTACGATCAACGAATTGAATATTTTAATAAGAGAGGTTATATTTTAGGTAGAAAAGGAGCTGATTATTTCAAATTCAGACCCTCGGCGGTTGAAGAATCATATAATATTTTAAATGAGTCGGTTGAACTCGAAGGCAATAAGTCATCTTATTCAATTTTAGGATATTATTTTAAATCGACAATTAAATTAGTTGACAAAGGATTCGCCCCAAAAGCACTAATATTAGAAAATTATGATAAAATTAGCGAAATCGTAGATTATAATATTAATAAAAATGATCCAAAATCTGTAAAATACGAAAATACAAAAGGATATATTGAAAATGCTTTTGAGCCTTATGCCACTTGTGAAAACCTCATAAGTATTTATTCAGAAAAATTTGCTGAAAACCCTGATGATGTTGAGCAATTGAATAAAATCATCAAACTTCTTGACAAAAAAGGTTGCCACGAAGATACCTTATATTTTGAGGCAAATGTTAAACTTTATGAAATTGAACCATCGCCGGAATCCGCCTTCCTTATTGGAAAAATGTTCCTAAAAAAAGGGGAATACAAAAATGCTGCCAAATATCTGGAGCAAGCAACAGAAATGGAAAACAAAGAAAAGGTTGGAGATGTGTATGTGTTTTTAGCAGAGTCGTATAGAAATATGAACAATTATCCAAAAGCACGAAGTTTTGCTTATAAAGCCATCAAGATAAATCCCGAGAATGGCAACCCATATATTATAATTGG
>CAZBSL010000022.1:0-20134 GCA_964494265.1 uncultured Bacteroidales bacterium | reverse complement strand
AATTTTGAAAACTAAGAAGAAAACTTTCTTAGCAAAAAGCATTGTTATGATTTTTCTCATTTCAATGCTTTTTTCCTGTAAAGATAAAATTAATGTTATTGATTCAGTTTTTCCGTTTGAAGATTCAATACCAGAGATGATTGCGAAAAATATTGATTATCTCGAAAGTGATTCCGGGAAAGTTTTGGTCTCGTTAACAAGCCCGACAATGAATAAATATTCAGGAAAGAATTCATTAATTGAATTTCCGGATGGTTTTAAAGTTGTTTTTTACGATTCGGCGATGAATATAAAATCGCAAATGTCGGCAGATTACGGAATTAACTTAGAAAAGAAAAGGTTAATGGAAGCAAAAAACAATGTTATCATCATTAATTATGAAAATCATGAAATCTTGTTTACCGAACATATTACCTGGGATCAAAAGAAAAAAACAATTTTCTCGGATGTTCCAATCAAAATAATTACAAAAAGTGATACTATTTACGGACAAGGTTTTGAGTCGGACGAAACTTTCTCGCATAGAGAAATCATCAAACCTACAGGGGTATTTATTGTAGAGCAAGAGGAGGAAGTGGAATAAAAACCAATACTTAATTTGTCTCCGTTTATCAACCTTTGTGGCCACGATTTTAGCCCGTATTGATGCGTTTTAATATAATTTTTAATTATGGTTTAAATAATTTTTAGAATACTTTACTTTTGTAAAAAAATTTCAAAAAATGTTACATATAAATATAATTCAGGAAAACATTGAAAGTGTTATAAATAAGCTTAAAGTTAAAAGCTTTCATGCCGAAGAATTGATTAACAAAATAATTGACCTTGATAAAACCAGGCGACAAACTCAAAACTTATTAGATAAAAATCTCGCCGAAGCAAAAAAAGTAGCTAAAGAAATTGGCAGTTTTTTTAAAAAAGGAATGGCGGAGGAAGCGAATAAACTTAAAGGAAAAAGTGTAGAGCTTAAAAAAACCTCAAAAGAATTATCCGAAACACTCGAAAAAGCAAAAACCGATATTCACGACCTGCTGATTCTCATCCCGAATATTCCTCACCCAAGCGTTCCTGCAGGAACAAGCGAGCAGGATAACGAATTGGTTGCAGAAGAAGGAATAATTCCCGATTTGCCTGAAAATGCTCTCCCCCACTGGGAATTAGCAGCTAAATATGATATTATTGATTTCGACCTTGGAAGTAAAATTACCGGGGCCGGTTTTCCGGTTTATAAAGGAAAAGGTGCTCGTTTACAACGTGCTTTGATAAATTTTTTCCTTGATGAAGCTTTGGAAAACAATTATCTTGAAATTCAACCTCCATTACTTGTAAATGAGACTTCGGCTTATGGAACAGGACAGTTGCCTGATAAAGAAGGACAAATGTATCATGCCACACTTGATAATTTTTACTTGATTCCAACTTCTGAAGTTCCTGTAACAAATATTTATCGTGATGTGATTTTAAATTTCAAGGATTTACCTGTAAAAAATGTGGCTTATTCCAGTTGTTTTCGTCGTGAGGCAGGTTCTTACGGCAAAGATGTTCGTGGCTTGAACCGTTTGCATCAATTCGATAAAGTTGAAATAGTTCAAATTCAGCATCCTGAAGCATCTTATGAAACTCTCGATGAAATGCGAAATTATGTAGGATCCTTAATTAGAAAACTCAATTTGCCTTTCCGAACTTTGATTTTATGTGGAGGTGATTTAAGTTTTACTTCTGCAAAGACCTATGATTTTGAAGTCTTTTCGGCAGCCCAGAAAAGATGGCTTGAAGTAAGCTCGGTTTCTAACTTTGAAAATTATCAGGCAAATCGCATGAAATTACGATTTAAAGATTCTGATGGAAAAACTAAAACCGCTCATACTCTTAACGGAAGTGCATTGGCTTTGCCAAGGATAGTTGCTGCTTTATTAGAAAATAATCAAACAAATGAAGGAATTAAAATCCCTGAAATATTAATTAAATACACGGGTTTTGATCTAATTAATTAAATCGAAAGTATAGGTGTTTTAGTCGAATGCGTAATAATTTACAATTAAGGCAGTTATATTTATATTGATGATTCTCAATTTTAAACCTATGATTGTAGATAAATTATTTTATAAACGAACTCATTTAAAAAGTTTTAACTCAACTTTAATATTGCTTTTTCTGTTTTCCCTGATATTTTTTTCTTGCAAAAGAGCCGATAATTCGGAAAGAATACAGAAAATAGAAAATCTTTTAGTTGAATTAGATACAATTAATTTAAAACTTGATTCAATTGAACTGATAGATATTAATAAGTATTGCAATAATATTAAAAGTAATTGTAATAAAATTGGGAATGGAATTAAGCCATCTGAAAAACGAATACTTATAAGATACTGTAATTTATATGGTAATCTGCAATCGCTAAATAAAAGGAACAATTTTTTACGAAATTCAACCGAAGCCAGAAAGTTGCAACTAGAAAAACTACTTTACGATTTGAAATTTAATCCTGTAACCGAAAAGGAGTTTTTGAATTACTTTTCATTTGAAAAAAGTGAATTAAATCAATTGAAACACAAAATCCAACATAATCTGATTTACGGGAAAAACAATATTCTGCTGTACGATTCATTAAATCCTATTATTGAAAAAAGCATTAATCCGAATAAATAGAACCAAAAATTAGTATTGATAGCTCAGTTCTATGTAAATTTGCATCTTAATTTAGTTGAAGTTTAACATAAAAAATTTTTAAGAGTTAAAATCAAAAGAAAATGAACAAACATTTTAAAAAAATTTTTTTATTAGTACTATTTTTAACAATTAGTATTTCTTCATTTTCGCAAGTAAAGCCAAGAATTATATCAATAAATAAAAATTCCGAAAAACTTACTTTTGATAAACGCCTTGCAACAAAATATTTTCAAGAAGGAAATTTTGAGAGGGCAGTTGTTTTATACGAAAAGCTTTACAATTCAAACCCCAAAAGATATTATTATACTTATTATTTGTATTGTCTAATAGAATTAAATGATTTTCAGGAAGCAAAGAAATTAATAAAAAAACAATGGAAAAACAAATCAACAAACTTGCAATATTATGTCGATTTAGGCTTTGTTAATTCCAGGTCAGGCAAACCGAAAAAGGCGAAGAAATTATATGATGAAGCAATTGATAAATTAATTGCAAACAAGCAAATAATTACCGGGCTTGCAAATTCATTTTTATCACGTGGTTTGGTGGATTATTCTTTGGAAACTTACCTGAAGGGCAGAAGCCTTTTTAATGATAATAACTCTTTTGCTTATGAGTTGGCAAATTTGTATGAAGGCCAGGGCGATTACGAGAAAACAGTTGATGAATATATCTGCCTTCTCGAAACCGATCTGTCAATGCTCAACAGAGTTCAAGGAAAACTTCAAAACATTATCAGCAAAGATTCGGAGCAAACAGTCGATGATATTCTACGAACGGCATTGCTTAAAAAATCGCAAAAAAATCCTCATGAAAGCTTATATTCCGAGCTTTTACTTTGGTTGTCGATTCAGCAAAAAGATTTTGAATTTGCATTAATACAAGCGAAATCACTTGATAGAAGATTCGACGAAAATGGATTTCTTATTTATAATTTAGCAAAACTTTGTGTTTCTAACGAAGATTATGCAACTGCCACCGAAGCTTATAATTATATAATTAATAAAGGCAATAAAGGCCCTTTATTCATTGAAAGCCGAATTGGAATTTTGCATTCAGAGCTTCTTGAGTTAAAACAGCAACTTACAACCGAAACCGATCAGGTTGTTGACCTTGAAAACCAATATATTTCAACAATTGATGATTTGGGATTAGTTCCTGCTACAGTTACATTGATCAGAGATTTAGCTTTTCTTCAGGCTTATTACTTAGATAAACAAAACGAAGCCATAAAAAATCTTGAAAAAGTTGTTGATTTAAAAAGCATTCCCAAAAAAATAAGATCGGAATGCAAGATTGAGCTTGCCGATATTTTGTTGTTTCAGGGTGAGGTGTGGGAGGCCACTTTACTGTATTCACAGGTTGAAAAATCTTATAAAAATGACCCGCTCGGACATATTGCTAAATTTAGAAATGCAAGACTGTCATATTACATCGGTGAATTTGGCTGGGCAAAAGTGCAACTTGATGTTCTGAAAGCTGCAACATCGAAACTAATTGCAAATGATGCAATGGAGTTGTCTCTTTTGATTAGTGATAATCTTGATGCCGATAGTTCAACTTTTGCTTTGGAATTGTTTTCAAAAGCCGATCTCTTTTTGTTTCAAAATAAAAATAATCTTGCTTTGATAACTTTAGATTCAATACCAAAACTATCTCTTTGGCATCCCTTATTTGATGAAGTTTTATTCAAAAAAGCAGAGATTAAAATTGAAATGGGTGCATTTGAAGAAGCCGACAGCCTTCTAATAAGGCTTATTGACAATTATCCTGATGATATTCTTGGTGATAATGCTTTATTTCTTCGAGCCGAACTATATGAAAAACAATTTGATGACGAAGAAGTTGCAATGGAATTATATCGTGAATTATTAGCAAAATACCCTGGAAGTTTATATACGGTTGAAGCACGTAAAAAGTTTAGGCAATTGCGAGGCGATAAAATTGATTTCTGATGTATTTGAGGCCCAAAAAATCGCTCGGACAACATTTTCTAAAAGATGAAAATATTGCAAAAAAAATTGTTGGCAGTTTATTAAAAAATACGCTTAATGTTTTTGAAATTGGCCCGGGAACCGGAGTTCTTACAAAATATCTTATCGCTGATTCTGATTTAAATGCTTTTTTTATTGAAACAGACTCGGATGCTATTGAGTTTTTAAAAAATAAATTCCCTGAAAACACTTCCAGAATAATTCATGCAGATTTTTTAAGATTAAATATAAATAATTTTTTTTGTGGTACTTTTTCGGTTATTGGAAATTTCCCATATAATATTTCCAGCCAGATATTTTTCAAAATTCTTGAACAAAAAGAATATGTAAATGAAGTCGTTTGCATGATACAAAAAGAGGTTGCCGAAAGAATTAGCTCCCCGCCCGGAAACAAAAGTTATGGCATATTAAGTGTTCTGCTGCAGGCCTATTTTGATATTGAATATTTGTTTACGGTTAACGAGACTGTGTTTTTTCCTCCTCCAAAAGTTAAATCGGCTGTTATTCGTTTGAGAAGAAATCAAACCCCTGCTCTTGATTGCGATGAACAACTTTTTGTAAAAATTGTTAAATCTGCTTTTAATCAACGCCGCAAAACCCTAAGAAATTCATTAAAGAATTTTAATATAGATAAAGAAAAAACAGGATCAGAATTACTTGGGAAAAGAGCCGAACAACTTTCTGTTAAAGATTTTATTTTATTAGTTAAAAGCGTTGTTTCTTAGGATTATAAGAGCTTTCAATAAATCCCAACAGATTTTAAATAACTTCCATTGATTTTCTTTTTAACCTGATTTTTTCTCCATCCTTTTCACAAAAAGGGCAGAATTCTTCATTTTGAGTAAACTCAAAATGACAACGACTGCATCTGTAAACAGTAACAATATGAATAGGATCATCAGATCTATAAGATGATAAAACGATTATACCACCAATAATGGGAGTAAAAAACAAATTATATAAGAGGCCTTTTACAATTCCAATGTCTCTGAAATAACTTTTATAAGTAAAAAACAGTACTAATAAAATATATATTGCTCCTATTATTAAATATGTCATAAGTCAAGAAAGATTGTACTAGAATTGACAATTATTTTTTAATAAGGTTGCTTAAAAAAATAATTTCAATATTGATTTTTTTCTAATCTACAAAGTTACAAAAAAATCTTTTCCATAGAACACTTGAATTATTAATATTTTAATTTGCCGGAGAAAAAAAATTATCTTTGTATGGAATTAAAAAGAATAATTTGATAAAGCCCAAAAAAAGGAAGAAATATACACATAATCATACAAGCCATGAAACATATCAGGACATTTTCTATACTATTTTGTTTAATAAGCATCGTTTTTATAAAACCAACATTTTCTCAAGTAAAAGACTTAAAATCAAAAAAGAAAATTTCTAATAATGTAAATGAATTAGCTCCTCTAACAAAATCAGATAAACAGAAATTATTAAATTTGCCTGATCTTAAGTTTCCTCCGGAATATAAAGATGTTATTTTACCTATTGTTGTTGATAATTCACTTAAAAAATATATGAGGGAACCATTTAATCAGGCAGGTTATTGTTGTGGCCAGGCAGCCGGAATTGCCTATAATTTTACTTATGAAATAGATTGTAAGAGAGATTTAGCTGCAAATACAAACGAAACAACTTATCCTACACATTTTACATGGAACTTTGAAAATGATGAAACTGCAGAAGGTGGAGGCGTTAGCTACATTCATAGTTTTGAAATCCTACAAAAGTGTGGTGATCCCAATGTTGAAGATTATGGTGGAACTTTATCTTACGGAGGAAAACTGAGATGGATGTCAGGATATGATGAATATTACAATGGCATGCATAATCGTATAAACAAAGTTATGACTATCAAGGTTGATGATGTTGAAGGTTTATTAACTTTAAAAAACTGGATTAACGATCATTTAAATGGCTCAGAAGTTGGAGGGATTGCTTCTTTTTATATTCAATATACTTCCAGCTTTAATTACCTGCCCACCGGTACACCAGAAGCCGGAAAATGTGTTATAACATCTTGGGGCGGATCGCCAAATCATGCAATGACTATTGTCGGATACCATGATTCAATCAGATTTGATTATAATGGAGACGGAAGATACACAAACGACTTAGACATTAATTATGATGGAGTTGTTAATCTTAAAGATTGGGAAATTGGTGGTTTTAAAGCAGTAAATAGTTATGGAGGCGTCCCAAATTGGGGAGATGGCGGATATACTTATATGATGTATAAAACATTGGCTGATGAGTTAGGAAGTGGAGGAATCTGGAATCATTCTACTCATATTTTAGATGTTAAGGAAATTTATGAGCCCCAAATAACAGCAAAAGTTGTAATAAAACATACTGCAAGAGGAACCATTAAAGTAACTGCCGGGGTGGCTTCTGATGAAACCGCCGAAGAACCCGAATACATTTATGAATATCCTATTTTTGATTTTCAAGGAAATTATAATTATATGCAGGGGGGTAATTCTATAGAAGAAAATAAAACTATTGAATTTGGATTGGATTTAACACCTTTATTAAACTATATTGAAAACGGCGAACCCGCCAAATATTTTATTAGGGTTGAAGAAGAAGATCCAAATAATTGGGGTTTTGGGACTTTTATAAGCTTTTCTTTAATGGATTATACTGGAGGAGGAGTTATTGAAATTCCATCACCAAGCACAAATGTTCCAATTCAGCATCATGGTTTTACGGTGTTTTCTGTTGTTCACACTATTAATTATGCTGATGTTATTATTGAAGATGACGAACTTCCACATGGTCAAATCAATAATCCATATAATTACCAACTAACTGCTTCAGGCGGAACTCCCCCCTATCATTGGGAATTAAACAGGGATTTCGAAGAAATTGTTTCAACAGAAGATTTTCCTATGGTGAATGCTGAGCAATTATACCCAAGTAGTAACAGTAGTGGTTTTGCAACTAAAATATTAGACTTTTCTTTTCCTTTTTATGGAAAAATTCATGACACAATATTAATTCATGTTGATGGTTTTATGCCCTTTGAAGAAGATATGTTTTATCATCCGTATTTTTATAATCACGACATTGTTTTTATTCATCACGAAGGAATTTATCCATATTTATATGATTTAACATTAAACACTTCCGACGGTGACGGCATTTGGTATGAAGGTGACGAAAACTCTGCAACATTTCGCTGGAAAGCTTCATATTCAGATAACCCTTCAGCTACGGAACTAAATTTTGCTGTGACTTTATATCCCTCGGGTAAAATCGAATACTACTATGGTTCATTCGAAGTTCCTGAAAATATTATCTGGTATGCCGGAACATCAAAAGGTGATGAAAAAACATACCAGTTTTCTGAAGTTTCAAATGATGATCATATCCCTATCAATTCTTTGATAGAATTTATTGCGAATGATTATCCGCCGGAAATGGATGTTTCTGAAGATGGAGTTTTTTCAGGTGTTCCATTAAATGCTTATGATGAAAAAGAAATTTCGTTCAGGGCGAGTGACAACAATGGTATTAGTTCAATCAAAACCTTAGAATTTAGTACAAAGGGTGTTATAATCGAGTATTCAGTTAATTCTGGTGGTGACGAAATAATTGAGTTTGGAGAAACAGCCTATCTTTCGGTTTCTATTAAAAACCTAGAAGATGAAGAAATTACAGATGCGGTTTTAAATATTTATAATTCCAGCCCTTTTATCGAATTGCTTGACGATAATGAAAACATCGGAACAATTGCTGTTGGCCAGACTGTTTATTTTGAAAATGCTTTTTCTTTCTTTGTAGATCCGTCAGTACCAAACAAATATTCGTTCAACATAAATTCAATTCTTACATCGGGCAATCTTACATGGATTAGAGACAATGTTTTTATTGCTTATGCTCCGGTTATCGAGAAACAAAATATTTTTGTCGATGATGGGAATAACGGTATTTTAGAACCCGGAGATACAGCAGATCTAATTATTAGTTTTAAAAATAATGGAGATGTATCCGCAAATGAAATTCTTGCAGTTCTTTCATCAAATGACCCTTATGTTAATATTAATTCGGGTTCGGGAACGATGCCTTCATTAGCACCTGGTGAAATCGGGCAAATTACTTTCAATCTTTCTGTTTCGGAAGAAGCCTCTCTAAACCAAATTATTGATCTGTTGGTTGATATTTCTGCTGAGGGTGGTTATACAACACAAATTAGCTTTACTTTGGCCTTAGGACTTATACTTGAAGATTTTGAAACAGGTGATTATAATAAACTTTCATGGCAACATAGCGGAGATACAAACTGGATAATTGACAGCGGCACCAAATATGAAGGAGAATTTAGTGCCCGATCCGGTGATGTTATTGATGATCAGGAATCAATACTTTTAATCGAATTAGATGTTTTGTCTGATGGTGATATATCGTTTTACAAAAAGGTTTCCTGTGAGAATGACCCAAATGGGACAAATTATGACTATTTATCATTCGAGATCAATGAAATTGAAATTAATCGTTGGGATGGAAACATTGACTGGACCATGGAAACATATCCTGTTTCAGCGGGAACTGTAACCTTTAAATGGATTTTTCATAAAGATTATTCCGTAAGTTCCGGTTCCGACTGTGCTTGGGTTGATTATATTATTTTCCCTGCATGCCAGTCCGGTATCCCCGAATTAAGTGTAAGCCCTGATTTCTTTAATAAAACAATGAATATCAATGAAACGGATTTTGACACAATTTATATCACAAATATTGGGGGAGGAATACTTAATTATCAAATTAGTTTATTTGAAAATCCTAAAAAACCTAATATTAATTCATCTTCAAAAAGTATTGAAGGTTCATATATGAGCTGTTCTCCTGAAGAATTTATAAGCGGCCAATCCTTATCATTTACTTTAATGGTTTACAATGGAAGCACCGATAACGAGTGGCTGAAAGATATATACGTTGATTTTCCGGAGGGAGTAATTATTAATTCGGTAAGTGATTTTATTGGGGGTTCTGAGGGGGATATGCTTTATGAGGGAATGATCGGAAATGGAATCACAGCACATTGGCATGGCGAAAATGCTTCCGGATGGGGTGTAATCAAAGGTGGAGAATCAGCATATGCACAAGTAGATGCTTATTTTGAAAATTCATTGCCTGATGAAATAAGTTTTATTTGTGAAATTGATGGTGAAATTTACGGCGC
This sequence comes from uncultured Bacteroidales bacterium, assembly GCA_964494265.1. GTDB lineage: Bacteria > Bacteroidota > Bacteroidia > Bacteroidales > JAEINX01 > JAEINX01. The sequence goes on along the minus strand of CAZBSL010000022.1, from coordinate 10,260 downwards.
CGAACCACATATTATTTATGATACTCTTAACTTGATTAAAACAGGCGAGATATTAACGTGGATAGATGTGAATCCTTATTTTGGAAATGTTGCTCAAGATGATACAGACGAGATTGAAGTTATTTTTAATACCATTGATCTTGAACCCGGCGAGTATTCCTGCTCAATTGATATTGTGGATAATTTTCAGGTTTCTACCTCTATTCCTGTTTCATTAACGGTTTTTTCATTATTCGCATCTCAGGAGTTTGAATTATTTGACGGCTTTCAATTTGTTTCAACAAGAATTTCTCCTGTTAATCCTGAAATGACTACTGTTGTTGCAGCAATTATGGATGGTGATCTTCAATATATTAGAAATTCAGCAGGGGCTATGTTAAGAAAAATCGGCCCAAACTGGGTGAACGGAATTGGTGACTGGATAACTTCAGAAGGATATTTGTTTAAGATGGCAGCCAGTGATTTATTAACAATAGAGGGCAGTATAATTGAGGTTCAAACACCCATTTACCTATCTGCCGGATACCAATTTGTAAGCTATTTCCCAAGTATTGCAATTAACGCATTAGATGCATTCGAATCTACTCTAAACGATGATTTGTTTTATATTAGAAATTCAACAGGAGGAACTTTAAGAAAAATAGGCCCGGTTTGGGTTAATGGTATTGGAAATGCAATTCCCGGAGAAGGATACTTGTTCAAAATGCAAGCTGATGGAGTTTTGATTTATCCAGAAGAAGCTAAATCAGCCTTAACAATTACAAAGCTTGATCCCGTATATTTTCCTTTCAATGGAGGGAATGCTGCTGATTCGATTTGGACTATTTATGTTTCCAAAGCAAGTATTGATGGTTTTGAATTGCAATCCGGCGATGAAATTGCAATATTTGATGGAGATAAACTTGTTGGAGCTACCGGTATTAATAATAACATTTTGATTGATAATCAACATGTCAATGAAATTCCGGTTTTTAGAACAATTACTTCCGGTAAAGGTTTTGTTCCTGGTAAAAAAGCAAATTTCAGATTATGGGACGAAAGTCAAAATATTGAAATTCCCTTAGAAAACATTCGTTTCTTAAATCCTTATAATAATGCTTATTCACAAATAACTTTTCCTCTTGAGGATGGTGAATATAGCATAGTTGAACTTGAGTTTAGCTCTTTACTTTCTGTTTCTGAAAATTATAATAATTCTGAAACTTCGATTCAAAACTGCTTTCCGAATCCGTTTAGAAATGAAACATCTATTTCGTTTACAATTAATGAAAAATGTTTCGCAGATCTAATTATATTCAATATTAATGGTGAAGAAGTTATTAGGCTTGCTTCCTCTGATTTTGAAAAAGGAGAATATAAAATTAAATGGGATGGCAAAAACCAAAAGGGTGAAAATATTTCGAATGGGATTTATTATTGTAAATTGATCTCAAATAAAAATATTTCTTCTGAGAAACTGATTTTAATAAAATAGTGCTGTAAAATAATTGTAGAAATTATTCTTTTCATTGAAAAAAATGTATGTAATCGTCAATTCTATAAAGCAAGACAAGAAAATAAGGCTATTAATATTGAGAATTCGGATTGTCAGCAGATATTAGCAGCCCAAATAATAACAAATAATTTATTTTCAGAATTCATTTTTTTACTATTTTAGTTGAAGTTTTTTGCCACATTAATGTAAAATCTATTTTAATAACAAGATTAATGCACTATAAACGAGTTTCTTTAATCATTCCCCTCTTACTTCTATATATGTTTGATTTGTATGCAATTGATGATAAATCGTTTCAGACAGATAAAAGAATAATTGTGCAGGAAGGTTTGAGCCAAAGTAGAATACTTTCAATTATTGAGGATAAGAGAGGCTTTATGTGGTTTGGAACAGCCGATGGACTTAACAGATATGATGGATATAATTTCAAAATTTACAGAACTATTTTTGGCGATAGTACATCAATACAAAACAATACGATTAACTCATTGGTTGAAAGTGATGACGGTATTATTTGGATAGGCACAAATAACGGGCTATCAATGTTTAACCCCTATACTGAAACATTCACATCCTTAAAAGAAAGCGACTCGATTGCAATTGCTCAAGGAGCTAATATTATCAAATCATGCGTAATTGATAAGAATTTTGATATTTGGTATAGCACACGTGGTTTTGGAATTTTTAAAGTTAACCATAAAACTCTCAAGAAGGAAAAGTTTTTGTTACACGACGAGTTTTCAAAGCAGTTAAAAGATATTAACTGCCTTTATATAGACAGTTTTAATAGGCTTTGGTTAGGTGGTTTTACGGATACAATTGTTTTATCATATAATATTAATAACGGCCAAGTTGAAAAATATCCGGTTTATGGTATTGATGATGCTAATCGTAATAGTTTGAAAATAACATCATTTTTTGAAGGCAATGAAAGGATGTGGATTAGCATTATTGATTACAATGACGAAAATGGAGGCCTTTTTTTCCTTGATAAAGATCAAAAATGTTTTCAGAATTACAGACAATTTGTTTCAAAAAAGTTCAATAATATTTTTTTTGACAGCTTCAATTCAATAGTTGGAATTGCAGGTGATCATGAGGGTAATATATGGTTTGCAAGTCTTTTGAGTGGAGTTTTTAAATTCAAGTTTGGTCATGAGCCAACTGCTTATTACATTGATTCACCAATGAAAGATGCAAGAATTATTTGCATTTACAGGAGTAGTAACGGTATTATATGGATAGGTACAAATGGTAATGGTATTGAGATTTCTATATCAGATAATACTGATTTCAAACTCATGAATAGCAAAATAAATACTGATTTTTCGGTTGAAAGTATCAGAACCTTTGCCGAAGATAAAAATTATTATTGGATAGGCGGCTATTACGGATTATCAAAAATAAAAAAAGATTTTAGTTCGGTGAATACATTCCACAATTCAAGTGTTTACTCTATTACTAACTGTATTTATGATTCAAGTTTGATGTGGACGGGCTCAGAGGGCGGGGGACTTAGGCTCTTAAACAAAAAGAATAATACGTTCACATCTATGAAATATAAACAGGATGAGATAAATCAACATTTATTAGACTATGTTTTTGTAATCTATTCTTTAAATGATACACTTCTTCTCTTAGGTACAGAGGCTGGACTAATTGGATATAATCCTGTTTCAAAAACTATTACTCCATATCCTTATTTCAATTCAACAATAAATCAGCGAACCCATAAAAGAGTAAGAACAATATATAAAGACAATCATGGCAATATATTAATTGGTTTTGTTCATGGTGGTATTGGGAAATTTGACCTTATTAAAAAAAGAGTTGAAAAGTTCGATATTATTAGTAATTTAAAGGGTTTTAACAATTATAATCCCGTTAATTGTATATACAATGACAGGGGAAACAGATATTGGATAGCGACAAGTAACGGCCTAATTAAATACGATACAAAAAAGGATAATTTCAAGCTTTTTACCGAAGCCGATGGTTTGCCGAACAGTCATATCTATAGCATTTTACCTGATGATGAAGATAATCTTTGGTTAAGTACAAATATTGGTATTTCATGTTATAATCAAGCTGATGGGATTTTTAGAAACTATGATGTTAGTGACGGCCTTCAAAATAATGAATTCAACACCGGAGCTTATTTTAAATCCTCAAACAACACCTTGTTTTTTGGAGGTATTAACGGGTTTAATTATTTTAACCCGAAAAAAATTAAACAAAACAGTATAAAACCCAAATTAATTATTACCGGAATAAGGATTGAAAACCAATATATTCCTATTGAAAAGACTGTTTTTTTAAATCACAAACTAATTATTCAGCCAAACCATGATGTTTTTATTATTGAATTTGCCGGATTGAGTTTTATTAATAGTAAAAAGAACCAATATAAATATAAAATCAGGGAATTGAATCAGGATTGGGTTTTTATTGGCAATCAGCATCAGATTACATTCAACAATATGTCAGCAGGAACATATACTTTAGAAATATTAGCATCTAATAATCATGGCCTATGGCTAAAAGAGCCCTATATTTTTACAATTGTAGTTTTACCGACTTTTGTCGAGTCAATATACTTTAAATGGATCATGGCTGTTTTGATAATTATTTTTGTTTTTGTGGTATTTAAGTTAAGGTTAAGGCAATTAACTAAACAAAAATACAAATTGCAGAAATTTGCAGATCAACAAACATCCAATTTGCTCGACGCTAATGAATCTTTAAAAAATGAAATAATTGAACATAAACAAACAACTGAGGAACTGAATACATCAAATAATACTAAAGACAAATTCCTGTCAATAATAGCCCATGACATAATTAACCCTTTAGGTGTTATTCTCGGTTTTTCGGATTTGCTTATCGATAAAGACAATGAATTTGATGAAAAGGAAAATCGTTCCTTTATTAAAACAATAAACCTAACCGCAAAGGAACTTACAATGTTGTTATCAAATTTATTGGAGTGGTCGAGACTTCAAAATAATACAATTGAACCAAAACCACAAACAATTATTCTGAAAGACATTGTTTCGGAAACAGCCATGCTATTACAAGGTAATATTCTTAATAAAGAAATTAATTTAATAGTAAATATTGACAAGGAAGCAAAATTAAAAGCTGATAAAAATATGCTCTCGACAATTTTGCGTAATTTATTATCTAATGCAATTAAATTTACTCCTGCCCAGGGTAAAATAATTATTGATGCCAAACATGTTAATAAAAAAGTTGAAGTAAGCATACGTGATACCGGGGTTGGAATACCCAAAGCTAATCTTAAAACACTTTTCAATCCGGATGATAATTTTTCGACTAAAGGAACCAACAATGAATCAGGAACAGGTTTAGGATTAGGCTTGGTTCATGAATTCGTAAGTATCAACAAAGGGAAAATATGGGTATCAAGTAAAGAAGGCAAAGGCAGTACTTTTTATTTTACATTGCCTGCAAATTAACCGATAACAAAAGAATTAATAAATGAATGTCCCGATAATTGTTTCATTTGCCCTATATATTTTAGGAATGATAGCAATTGGAATTTATTTCTATCAAAAAACAAAAAACATATCTGATTATATACTTGGAAGCAGGGGTTTAAATCCAACGGTTGCCGCTCTTAGTGCCGGTGCTTCCGATATGAGCGGATGGCTTTTACTTGGCTTGCCCGGCTTAATGTACACAACCGGAATAAGCGGAAGCTGGATTGCTATTGGTTTAGTGATCGGTGCGTTTTTAAATTGGCAATATATTGCCCGCCCTCTGAGAATATTCACTGAAAAGTTAGATAATTCGATTACGATTCCCGGGTATCTCGCAAATCGGTTCAATAATTCTAATTTACGTATTGTAGCTGCAATAGTTATACTTGTGTTTTACACTCTTTATGCATCCTCGGGACTTGTTGGTGGAGCAAAGTTGTTTGAGGCAACTTTTGACCTTGACTACAAATATGCCCTTATAACCGGCACAATTGTCATTGTTTCATATACATTCTTAGGTGGTTATAATGCTGTGTCGTGGACTGATTTTTTTCAGGGAATTTTAATGATGCTTGCTCTTTTGGTTGTGCCAATTGTTGTTATTAATGATATTGGTGGTTTGTCAGCCAGTATTGAAGCAGTTAAAACCATTAATATTTCCTATGTTGATATTTGGAAAGGTTCAACACTTATAGGAATAATATCACTTCTGGCCTGGGGACTTGGGTATTTTGGGCAACCACATATTTTGGTCAGATTTATGTCGATTAATAAAGCTGAAAATGTTGGCAAAGCAAAAGTAATAGGAATGAGTTGGATGATATTATCCATAACAGGGTCTTTAGCGGTTGGATTTTTTGGTATTGCATATGTTTCGGCACATGGAATAGATTTACAGGATAGTGAAAAAATTTTTATAGTATTATCCGAATTACTTTTTAATCCATGGATAGCGGGTTTTATCCTTGCTGCCATTCTTGCTGCAATAATGAGTACGATAGACTCACAACTTCTTGTTTCTTCGGCTTGTTTAACACGAGATATTTATGAAAAAGTGATAAAAAAGAATGCTTCAGATAAAGAGCTTGTTTGGATTGGCAGGGCTACTGTAATTGCAATAGCTTTAATTGCATATTATATTTCTACCGATCAAAACTCGACAGTCCTATCGCTTGTTGCTTATGCCTGGGCGGGTTTTGGTGCAGCATTTGGGCCCTTGATTATCCTTTCTTTATATAATAAAAACATATCTGCCTATGGTGCATTAGCAGGAATGATCACAGGAGCAGTAAGCGTAATTGTTTGGGAACAAATAGAAGGAGGAGTTTTTGATATTTATGAACTATTTCCTGCTTTTATATTTGCATATATTGCCATCATTCTTGTTAGCAAAGTAAAAAAAGCTTCTCCGGAAATTCAGGATAGGTTTGATAAAATAAAAAAGGGGTGCAATTAAAGAAACCCGTTTACTATTTTTTAAGTATTAATTTTTCCCAATCTTCAATTTTTCCATTTATTACTCTGAAAATCGGATTGGCCTCAATTTGGATAACATCAACTAAATCAAAATATTTGTCTCTATCTCTTGACTTTAACTTCTTAAGCAAATGATTTTTTTCATAAATGATTTGCTCATTTGTTACAGGCAATTCTGATGGTGTAAATTCTTGATTAAATTTATTTTTATCAAAATTATAATTTCTTTCAACAGACTCCTCATAAACAGCATATAAATATTGATTTATACACTCAATAGGCCTTTTTGCTTTCTTAAATCTTTGTAATTGCGGGTGGTTTAAATACCCTTTTGTTTTTCCTTCGAGAACATGTTTTGCTAAAAGTGTTTCTCTCCAAAGTGCCACCAGGCCTTTTGAATCGAGATATTTTGGATGTAATGACCAAATTCTCATCATTTAATCCAATTAAAATTTTACCATAATTCCAACCGTTGGCAAAATAGTCCCAGAATCGTTTGGAACTGATTTTAAAACATACTCTTTTCCATCATTAACGGTTTTATATGAACCATCTGGATTTTTTTCTCTAATTATATAATCCTGTCCTTTGTTTTTAAAATTAAGTATATTTTGAATATCAAGATATAGCATCAATGCCCATTTCTTAAAAAAGTAATATTTATCAACCCTAATATCTAATTGATTAAAAGATTTGAAGCGAAGTGAGTTGAGTTCAGTATAATTTAAATATGGTTTTCCTTGAGCATCCCATGCTTTAACATTTGCCGATAATTTTAAATCGTAAGGAGTATAAGGCAAGCCACCGACAAATCGCCACTTGAAACCAAATTGCCAATTACGTTTAAATTCTTGTGAGCCTGTTATAGTCAAAAGGTTTCTGTTATCCCATGATGAAGGAATTAATTTTCCTTTCATGTTTGTAAAAAGGCTTCTGACAAAAGTATAAGAAGCCAGTAAAGTGAATTTTTTATAATTCACACGATTTAAAATTTCAAAACCAGCCGCATGCCCCTTGCCCGTAAAAACCGCAGGCGAAGCTCCGGCAACACTACTATATTCCGCTCCCTGATTTGCAAGGCTTGCACCTGTTGTCAAATCAATAGGATATTGAAAATAATCTTTATAAAAAGCCTCTGCCGAGATTAATACTGAAGATGAAAATCTATGTTCGATACCAAAATTATAATGATTTGCACCTATAAATTCGGCAGTTTTTATGTTAATGAGTGAGCCGGCATTATTTCGATAGCCAAGTGTAGTATATGCCGCTTGCTGAAAGTATCGACCGATTCCGGCATTTAGCAATGTCAGGTCGGAAATGGAATATGAAAATGATAAACGCGGTGAAAGTTGATTGAGTGGATTAGAAGTATTGCCGTTATAATTATTAGCATCAGTTCTGATTCCAAATGAAATCAGTAATTTTTCATTGAAAAGATTTTTTGAGGCCTGAGCCGAAAAACCATACTTAAAAACATCAAGCCTGGTTAAATAGTTAAAGTTTATCAGGCTGTCATTTGTAAATTCTTTTTGTGCTGTTGAATTATAATATTTTGCATACTCCATGTTTAGCCCGAAATTATATTTTATTCCATTATTATTTAAAGCCAGCTCATAACGAAATTTATTTTCGGCTTCGGTTGAGTGGTAATCAAAACTTTTTTCAAGGCTCTCATTATTGTCGGGATATTTATAGAATACATTATTAAGCTTGTTTCGGCTCAAAACTATTGTTTGAAATCCGTTTTCAAAAAAATGCTTATAAACTGCTCCGAAAGTATAACTCCATTGATTGTTAACAGGAATTTGGCTTAAAATATATTCTTGAGAGGCATCCGGATTTTTTATATCCTTATTTAAATCGAAATGATCTAACGAGCCTAAGCTGATAATTGTCAATTGATTTTTCTTATTAATATTTGATTTAAATTTCAATTGATAATCATTAAAAGTAGGCAGAAAGGGCAGTTCGAGTGCCGAAAACAGAAACTGTAAATACGACCTTCGTATCGAGAAAATATAGTTTGATTTCTTTCCTATCGGCCCGTCGATGGTTAATGCGGCTTCGCTGGCACCAATTGAAAATTGCAAATTGGTTTTATCGCGGCTACCTTCTTTTTGTTTAAAGTCGAAAATACCGCTTAAAGCATTGTATTTGCTTGCCGGAAATGAGCCTGAATAAAAATCGACCGATTGAATAAAGTCGGCATTAATAATTCCAACCGGCCCTCCCGATGCTCCCTGAGTTGCAAAATGATTTAAAACCGGTATTTCTACACCATCGAGGAAAAAACGGCTTTCGCTTGGGCCACCTCCTCGTATTATTATATCATTTCTATATGCTGGAGTAGAGCCCACTCCCGGAAACGATTGTATTACCCTTGAAATATCTCTATTGCTTCCCGGATTACCTTCTATTTCTTTTATTCCAATACTTTGCATAGCTAAAGGTGATTCGGGCTTCTTCTCAAAAGGATCAATCCCGACCACTACCTCCGAAAGAACTTCCTCAGATATTTCCAAACTTATTTCAATAAATGGAATATTATTATTGCTGACAAAAATATCGGGGCCGGACTTTGTTTTATAACCTATAAATGAAACTTTGAGCTGTATATATCCCGGTTCTAATCCGCTTATTTGAAAACTTCCGTCAGTATTGCTGATAGTTCCTTTGTTAGTTCCTACAACAATGATGTTTGCAAAAGGAACAGCTTCATTATTATTTGCATCCGTAATCCGGCCTCTTACTTCTGCCGATTGCCCTGACGAAAAGGATGATAACAATAATGCAATAATTGTGAAAAGAAAGTATTTAATTCTCATTTTCATAATTTCGTGATATTTGCTATATTTACAAACTTAACGAAAAAATTACTTATAAGTCGAAACTTAAAAAGCACCATTATGACTAATATTTTGATTACCGGAGGTACGGGATTAATTGGAAGTGAACTTTGCAGGCTTTTGATAAGAAAGTCAAATAATGTTGCTGTACTGTCAAGGAGTAAAGATGTTGAAGGAGTTAAGTCGTTTTATTGGGATTATACTAAAGGAATATTAGATGAAGAAGCAATAGAATTTGCCGATATTATTGTTCATTTGGCCGGCGAAAATATTTCAAATAAGCGATGGAACAAAAGTCAGAAACAAAAAATATTTGACAGCAGAATAAAAACTACTGATTTACTATTTGCAAAAACCGATAAAGCGAAAAAGAAACCGCATAGTATCATTTCAACATCGGCGATAGCTTATTACGGGACTGAAACTACCGATAAAATTTTCAAGGAAAACGACGGGCCGGGAAAGGGCTTTTTGCCTGAAACCGTAGTTGCCTGGGAGAAAAGTGTTGATATGTTTAGCAAGCTCGGAATAAGAACCCTAAAGCTAAGAACTGGAGTAGTATTATCAAAAAACGGCGGTGCCTTGAAAAAAATGTCGGCTCCCGTAAAATTTGGTTTGGGAGCAGCATTGGGAAATGGTAAACAATATATTCCGTGGATAGAAATTTCTGATTTGGCCGAAATGTTTTTGTTTGCTATTGAAAATAAGAATTTAAAGGGGGTTTTTAATGCTGTTGCTCCTGATTATATTAATAATTTTGAGTTTATGAAAACACTTGCTTCATCATTGAATAAAGCTTTCTTTATGCCGAATATTCCGGCATTTATAATTAAATTATTATACGGTGAAATGTCGGTAATACTTTTGGAAGGCAGCAGAATTTCTTCTGAAAAAATTCAATCGGCCGGATTTGGTTTTAAATTTAAAAATGTTGAGA
>CAZBSL010000021.1:3874-23446 GCA_964494265.1 uncultured Bacteroidales bacterium | reverse complement strand
GCCTTAAACAATAATTTGTTTTCCAAATTTCCTGCACTAAAAATATATTTCAAGTACTTTTCAAACTCCATAAGCCACTCATCCGTACGAAGCGAAGCAAGTTCGCATGGATGAATGTTTTATAAGTGATTTAATTTAGTAGTGTTTCGATCCAGAGTTTTGCTTCCTAAACCACAAATTCCCAGAAATTATCAATTGTATTACATTTGTAATTGTTACTGTAGTTTTCTGTCCATGTTTTAGGAGCCTTTAGTTTTGCCTTTTTGTATTTTATTTCGTAAGCATACAGTTCGCCATTAATTTCCTCAACATAATCAAGTTCGTCGCCGGTATAGGTACGCCAAAAATAAGATGAGGCGAATATTACGTTGTACGACAGATGCTTGATCCTTTCTGAAATAATGAAATACACTAATATATTTGATAAATTAACGTTAATTTATCGAATATATCTGAATTATTAGCGTTATTTTATCCTTTAATACTGAAGGAAAACAGGTTTGTATTGCAAAAAGACAAGTAGCTTCTATGAAAAATTCAAACTGTAATTGAGATTTTCATGGATTAAACCAGAGAAAAAAGATAGTCTTAGAGCTAAGCAAATCCTAAGCCTAACTTCTAAAAACTAAGGAATCACCACCGGAAAATCATATTCAAAATCTTCATATCGTTGGCGTTTCAAAATTTTTGATAGGAAGTCTATGTATGCATTCGTGAACCGAAACTTATCAATATCATAATATTCATTGGGTAGCGGACGATTTCCAATATCTCCCATATCAATACTCGTTGTATTATATTCCTCAAGTTCAGGGAAAGAAACAATTTTCTTCATAACAGGCATTTGCCCATAATCTTCCCTTAGCAACAAATCAACTACTTTATCGGCAAGTGTTTCAGTTAGGCGTCTGTCGTACTTTCTGCACGCACCGGCTCGGGCATAATAACCCGTTATTTGTGCCCTGGCTTCTATACCAAGTTTATTTGAAATTTCAGAAGCAATAACTCCGCTAATACCGCCAAATCGAGGATGGCCATATTCATCGACTTCGGAACTTGCATAAACAACATCAACTTTTCCACTTTTATCATTATACCATCTTACTCCTTCGGAAACAGGAACTATTAAAGTTTTCTTTTTTGAATCCATATAGGCTTCCTTCACGGTTTCGAGGAAAAAATCTTTTCTTTCTTTAGTAATTTCAAACTCGGGAACTAAAGCCATGTCAGCACTTCCGAATATTGCTGTTCCGGTGAGCCATCCCGCATCACGCCCCATAACCTCAAGAACAATGATCCTTGAATGCGATTCGGCAGTAGTTTTAATGTTTGCCGTAAATTCGGCTATTGCTTTTGCAGCTGAGGGATAACCCGGGCAAAGAACAGCTTCAATTTCCTGGCCTTTATAGCTATGCATAGTTCGTGTCCTGAGATCATTATCTATTGTTTTTGGAAAACCTATTACCGGAATTCCTTCAGTTTCGTAAAGACGTTTTGCAGCACCGTTTGTGTCGTCGCCGCCAATCGTTACCAAAACATCAATTTTATATCGTTTTAAATTTTGTAAAATTTGAGGAACCCTGCTTTCGGGATTCTTCTTTGATGGAAAAGGATTTGTACGGCTTGAACGTAAAGCCGTTCCTCCGTACCATCCATCATAAGCCTGGTTTGATAAATCAACAATATCGCCGTTACCGAGAAGGCCTTTCCATCCTTGGCGAATTCCATAAACTTTAAAACCAAGCAATGAGGCTCTGTTTTTTATTGATTCAATGCTTGAATTAATTGCAGGAGTATCGCCACCGCCCGATAGAATTGCTAGTGTTCTACCTTTAAATATTTTTGATTTTTGTTTCATATGTTTGTTTTTTTTGTTTTAATATTTTTTATCTCTCAAGATGTAGAAATTTGAAATTCGGATGAACAATAAATCTCAAATCTCAATTCTAAATTCTCAAATCCCAATTCTCTAACCTCCAAATTCTTTAATTATTTTTTCTGCCATTATTTTTGCCAATTTATATTTCGATTCGATTGTCCAGCCGGCAATATGCGGGCTTAAAACAACTTTATCGGATGCAGCAAGATATTTGAAGGATTCGGGTAATTTTTCTTTATCAATATTTTCAAACGAAAGCTTTTCATATTCCAAAACATCTAATGCTGCACCAAAAATTTTACCGGATTTAAGGTTTTTAACCAAATCATCGGTTTTTAAAATATTTCCGCGAGAAGTATTTATTACGAGAATGTTTTTTCTGAAATTATTAAAATACTCATCGTTTAGCAAAAAATTTGTTTCTTTAGTTAAAGGAACATGCATACTCAAAATATCGGATTCAGCATAAATTTCTTCCATATTAGTTTCTTTCACAAACTCATCTGAATATTCGTATTTGTATTTATCGTAAGCAATAACTCTTGCCTCAAAACCTGATAATCGTTGAGCAAAAGCACTACCCATATTTCCATAACCGATAATCCCGATTGTTTTTCCTTTTATTTCCAAACCTCTGTTTTCCTCACGAAGCCAAACTCCATTTCTAACTTCACGATCAGCCTTTAGAAGTTTGTTCATCAACATCAAAAGCATGGCAAGAGTGTGTTCACCAACAGCATCTCTGTTTCCTTCGGGAGCATTAAAACAAGTAATTCCTAAGCTTTTAGCAAAATCAACGTCAATATTTTCCATTCCTGCTCCCACTCTTCCAATAAATTTTAGGTTTTTTGCTTTTGCAAGAATTTCCTTATCAAATTTAATTTTACTCCTAACTATTGCCCCATAATATTTATCAATTATCGAAACATAATTCTTTCGTGTAAATCCCTCAAAATATTCACATTGAAACCCGTTTTTCGATAGTTCTTCAACAAGGACTTCGTGGTTTGTATCAATAATTAAAACTTTTCTTTTATTATGCGGCATTTATTTTCCTTAATTGGAAGCAAAAATAAGAGATTTTTCAAAATAAAAATAAATGATATGAATTATGTTCGTAAGAAATTCATTTAACAACAACTAATCTTTACAAAAATATGGAATTATCAAGCTTAATAAAAATTTTCATTATTTCCAACTTCACTCAATTAAATACTTATCACTCCAAATTGCATTTTTAACAATTTCATTCAACTTTCGGCCTGCATCCATAATCATTTCAATATTTGGAGGAAATGGAACAACATTGCTTCCAACTAGCGAAAGGGTTTCCTCGCTACAGGCATGCATATCTCCATTGCAAATTACTGAAACATGATGAAAAACCGATTTTGCACTAATTGGAGTGCTATTGATTATCTGCTTATTATTTTCATTAATATAATTTAAATAACCCGAAATACTTGCTGCTTTTGATTGATTAATTTCGGTTACATAACAGCTAATAGTCTTATATTTTGGAACTTCAACAGCTTTCCCTGTACTATCCTTAACAACCTCGCCACTTTTATCACGAACATATTCCCATCCATCCTGAACTTTTTTTGTTTCTGTAAAATGGTTTTTATCGTCATGCTCGGGAGAAACTGAAATATTCTGAATCTCAAGTTGAATTACATAATCATAGTTGCGTCCTACAACTCTTCGTGTATCATAATTTACAAATCTTTTATCTAATTCCTTCAAACTGATATTCGATAAAATATTATCAAGCGGAGGCGAAAACGGCATATAAGTTTTGTTTTCAACTTTAAATAAAACATAATTTGTTCCAATAATTATTGCTTGTCTCATCAAGGCATCAGTATCTTTGTAATCAGCAAAAAGATCTTTAACTTTTTCCAGCTCCGAGTATGCTTGCCTTGCACTTTCCAGTTCATTTTTTTCTATTAGAATTTTTGCATGAGCGTACAAATATTTTGCAGCTTTTTGTTTAGCTTGAACAATGTCGGAGTCGTAGTTTCTTTTTTCAAATCCAATTTTAGTAAGAACTTCAGGTGAAAGGGTTTGAACAAGTTGTTGTCGTTTTTGTAAATCGGAATAATGCAGATAAACATTGTACCAAATATCGGGTTGCCCGGAAATTTTCAATGACTTAATTTTGTCATCATCTTTTTGATTGGCAATTTGGTAGGCTTGGGTAAGAGATTGTATGCTTTTTTCATGGTTTGGATTCCTGATCAAACGCTTTACGAGAACCTTGACTGCCTTAGAAGAATCGCCTCTTTGAATTAGATGAACCGGCGAAGAGCATGATGCTACAAATAAGAGGAAAAAAATAATAGGTAAAATAGGAATAAGATGGTTTTCTTTCTCTTTTTTAATAAAGTACCGGATTGATTTAATCACTTTTTCATTCATTTTCAATAATTTATTTTTAATAACAATTTTATTCTTAATTATTTATTTTGATATATTTAAACAAAAACCTTTCCAAATATTAACATGATGTTATCTTTGTGTTTTTTTAATCAAAAATATGATTTTATTTTTAAATAATGTGGAAATATTTAGTTAGAATAATATTAAGAAATAGGTTTTTTAATTTAATAATAATTGGCTTAATAACCATTTTCATGGCTTATCAGGCAATGCATGTTGAATTATCATATACAATGGCAAAGATGCTGCCTGCTACTGATTCTACAAGTATAATTTACGAGGAATTTAAAAATAAATTTGGTGAAGATGGAAGTGTCTTATTTGTTGGTATTCAGGATAAAAACCTTTACGAACTTGATAAATTCAATGATTGGTATAATCTTACCTACGATATAAAAAATATTGATGGTGTAGAAGAAGTACTTTCAATTGCAAAATTATATCATCTTGTAAAAAATGATAGCCTTAAAAAGTTTGATTTCAATATTGTTATCCCTTCAAATCCACAAACCCAACAAGAATTAGACAGCCTGAAAAAATTAATTGAGTCTTTACAATTTTACGAAGGTTTGCTTTACAACAATAAAACCGATGTAACCTTGATGGCAATTACGCTTGATAAAGAAAAGTTAAATACAAAAAGCAGGGTTGCACTAATATATGATATAAAAAATACGGTTGAGAAATTTAGCGAGAAATATAAAGTTAAAGTCCATTTTTCGGGATTGCCATATATAAGAACAATCACTTCAAAAATGGTTGAAGACGAACTTTTGTTTTTTGTTTATATGGCTTTGATAATAACGGCAATAATTTTATTTATTTTCTTCCGATCGTTTAAAGCAGTTATCTTTCCGATACTTATTGTAATAATAAGTGTAATTTGGGGAGTCGGGACAATTTCACTTCTTGGTTATAAAATCACAATTTTAACAGGCATAATCCCGCCATTGCTGATTGTTATTGGAGTTGAAAATTGTATCTTCTTATTAAATAAATATCACAATGAATTTCGGACTCACGGTAATAAAGTTAAATCGCTTTCACGAATTGTTCATCGTATTGGAAGCGCTAATTTTCTAACAAATGCAACAACGGCAGTTGGTTTTGCGGCATTCATTGTTACAGGAAACAAGATTCTTGTTGAATTCGGGATTGTGGCTTCAATTAACATAATATTTGTTTATTTTATTTCGCTTTTTTTAATTCCGATATTTTTCAGCTATTTGCCGCCACCAAGAAAACGTTTTACAAAACATCTTGAAAATAGTTTAGTTAGTAAGATAATTGAGAAGATTGTTTATATAGTTTTAAATCATAGAAATATAGTTTTTGTTTCTGCAATAATAATTATAGCTGTTGGAATTTTCGGGATTACAAAATTAAAAACCACGGGAAATATCGTTGATGATATTCCTCATGATCATCCGTTATATGTTGATTTGTTGTTTTTTGAAGATAATTTTAATGGTGTTATGCCTTTGGAAATATCTATTGACACTAAAAAGCGAAAAGGAGTAATGAAATTATCAACAATTAAGAAAATTGATAAGCTTCAAAAATTACTGAAAGAATATCCCGAGCTTTCAAAACCTATTTCAATTGCGGAGGTTGTTAAGTTTTCAAAACAAGCCTTTTTCAATGGAAACCCTGAAATGTATAATTTACCAAACAATCAGGAAAAAAACTTTATTATGAAGTATGTTCCAAAAATGGAAGGAAGCAAAAAAACAATTTTAAATAGTTTTGTTGATACTAACTTAAGAACTACAAGAATAAGTGTTCAGATGGCGAATATTGGGACGAAAGACATAAAACGAATTACTGATGAATTGCGTCCGCGAATTGATTCTATTTTTCCACCTGCAAAATATGATGTTAAAATCACAGGCACGAGTGTTGTTTTTTTGAAAGGAACGAATTATCTTGTTAAAAACCTAATGACGAGCTTGCTACTTGCTTTGATTGTTATTTCACTTTTGATGGCCTTATTGTTTACCTCAATCCGGATGGTGGGGATTTCATTAATTCCTAACTTGATTCCACAATTGATGACAGCCGGAATGATGGGATATTTTGCAATTTCAATAAAACCGTCAACGATTCTGATTTTTAGCATAGCACTTGGTATTTCGGTTGATAATGCAATTCATTTTCTTTCGAGATATCGGCAACAATTGAAATTAAATAACTGGAAAATAAAAGAATCAGTTATTTTGGCCTTGAAAGAAACCGGCTATAGTATGATTTATTCTTCGGTTGTTTTGTTTTTTGGGTTTGCAATTTTTACGCTCTCGTCTTTCGGCGGAACCAAAGCAATGGGATATTTAGTGGCTTTTACCTTACTAATAGCCTTGTTTTCTAATTTATTTATTTTACCTTCGTTGCTGTTATCATTAGATAAACGAATAACAACAAAATCTTTTAAAGAACCTTTGTTGGAAATATTTGATGAAGAAGAAGATATTGAATTAAACGACCTTGAAATTGAAGGAATTGATACAAGAGGAATTGCATAAAATAATTAAATATAAACCCCCAAATCTTAATTCTAAAATATAAATTATGAAAGGTATTATTCTCGCCGGTGGAGCCGGAACAAGATTGCATCCATTAACACTTGCTGTTAGTAAACAATTAATGCCAATTTACGACAAACCCATGATTTATTATCCTTTATCGGTGTTAATGATGGCAGGAATTTCAGAAATACTCATTATTTCAACGCCTTACGATCTACCGAATTTTGAAAAATTATTAGGTGACGGCAAACGGCTTGGTTGTAAATTTGAATACAAAGTTCAGGAAAATCCTAATGGGTTAGCCCAGGCATTCGTTCTTGGTGAGGAATTTATCGGTGATGATAAAGTGGCCTTGATTTTGGGTGATAATATTTTTTATGGAAGCGGTTTTCAGGATATTCTTTTGGAAAACAATGATCCCGAAGGAGGAGTTGTGTTTGCCTATCATGTCAACGATCCCGAAAGATATGGCGTTGTTGAATTTGATGAAAACAATAAAGCAATTACCATAGAAGAAAAACCTAAAAAACCCAGATCAAATTATGCAGTCCCCGGTTTATATTTTTACGATAATTCCGTTATTGAAGTTGCAAAAAACATTAAACCAAGTGCTCGTGGTGAATATGAAATTACGGATGTTAATAAATATTATCTTGAGAGGGGGGAATTGACAGTTGGAAAACTTAGTCGTGGAATTGCATGGCTTGATACAGGTACCTTTGAATCCTTGCTTCAGGCTTCACAATATGTTGAAGTTATCCAAAATCGGCAGGGACAACAAATCGGTTGTATTGAGGAAATTGCATTTAGAATGGGTTATATAAATAAAGAGCAATTGATTGAAGCAGCTCAACCGTTTATTAAAAATGGTTATGGACAATATCTGCTCCACATTTAATTTATGTTTGTCAGAAATCATATTAATAAACCCTAATATTGTTTAGAATTTATTTGCATTAAACAACCAGCAACTTAAGTCATGGATTACTAATGAAATAAAAAGATAATCAAAAATCATAAGGCTTATAGAAATTAAAATCTAAATATGTTTCCAATGCATTCAATAAAATATTTTCAGAAATTATTTAATGAAGGATTAGCTTTAGAAGATTTTAATAAACAACCGATTGAGTTGTATAATCCCATTTCTTATACTCTTTCATTTGGGGGTAAGAGAATGCGGCCTGTATTAACATTACTTGCCTGCGATCTTTTTAATGGCAAGATCGAAGATGCTCTTAAACCTGCAATTGGTATTGAATTGTTCCATAATTTCACCCTTCTCCACGACGACATAATGGACAATGCCCCGATCAGACGTGGAAAAGAAACTGTTTTCAAAAAATGGAATCAAAGCACTGCTATTTTATCAGGTGATACGATGTTTGCGATGGCTTACGAATATCTCATGAAAACCGATATAAAAATTTCAAGAAGAATTTTTTGGATTATGAATAAAACAGCTCTGGAAGTTTGTGAAGGGCAGCAGTACGATATGAATTTTGAAAACAAAAAGGATGTTTCATTAAGCGAATATCTAAACATGATTCGTCTGAAAACCGCTGTTCTTCTGGCTGCAAGTTTAAAAATTGGTGCAATTATCGGTGGTGCAAACGAGAAGGATGCAGATTATATGTATAATTTCGGAATAAATATCGGAATGCTTTTTCAAATTAAAGACGACCTGCTTGATGCTTTTGGCGAAGAAGAAAAGTTTGGAAAAAAGAGTGGCGGAGATATAGTTTCCAACAAAAAAACATATTTATTTCTGAAAGCTATAGAATTAGCCGAGGGAAATGATTTTAAAGAATTAATATCTTATTTTGACGGCAGCGATTTCGATGAAAATGAAAAAATTAGTGCTGTTATTGAAATCTATAAAAGACTTAAAATTGATGAACTTGCCAATACGGAAATGGATAATTATTTTAATAAAGCCATTGAAAATTTGAATTTAATTAGTGTTGTTGATGAAAACAAGAAAGTTTTGAGATCGTTTGCTGAAAAACTAATGAGCAGGCAAAAATGAGTTTTTTCATTTTATTCAACTCTTTTGAATTTTTTCAAGTTCCAATTGCATTCTTTCCCAAATCTTCATTTCCTCATCCAATTTAAACTTAAAGCGTTCATAGGTTTTGAAAAAATCCTGATTTTTAAGCTCTGCTTTATATTGTTCGGGATTGGCAAGACGTTTATCAATTATGTTAATTTCGGTTTCAAGCCGTTCTATTTCTTTTTCGGATTTCGATATGCGGTTTGACAGCTTTCTTGTTTCACGTTCGGTTTCTTTACGTTTTTCATAATTCATTTTATTTTCAGAAACCGAATCACCATTTGATTTATTTTTTAATTTTTCCTTGTTTTCTAATTCTTTTAATGATCGGAGTTTTCTTGATTCAAGAAAATCGTAAATGTCACCCGGATATTGGTACAAACGTTTTTTTCTGAATTCAAAAACTCTATCGGTTAATCCCTGCAAGAAATCGCGGTCGTGTGACACAATAATTAATGTTCCTTCAAATTGTAGTAATGCATTTTTTAAAATATCTTTTGAATGCATGTCGAGGTGATTTGTAGGTTCATCAAGAACGAGTAGGTTAACAGGTGCCAATAGTAGTTTTGCCAGTGACAACCTTGATTTTTCGCCCCCCGAAAGCACTTGCACTTTCTTGTCGATTGTTTCTCCACTAAAAAGAAATCCACCGAGAATAGTTCTGATTCTCGGCCTTATGTCTCCAACAGCAATATCATCAATGGTTTGAAAAACAGTTTTTGATTCGTCTAAGAGTTCTTCTTGGTTTTGTGCGTAATAACCGATTTTTACATTTTGGCCTCTTTTCAAATTTCCCTCATATTCCAAATCACCGACAATTATTTTCGACATTGTTGATTTTCCCTCACCGTTTCTACCAACGAAGGCTATCTTCTCGCCTTTAATAACTGTAAAATCGGCTTCTGAAAAAACCTCTTTATTGCCATAATATTTTTTTAGAGCGTTAGCTTCTAAAACAATTTTCCCTGAATGGGGTGCTTTTGGGAATCGAAATTTTATCGACAAATTATCGAGTTCATCAACCTGAGCAATATCGGTTTTTTCAAGCAACTTGATTTTTGATTGCACTTGTTTTGCCTTTGTTGATTTATATCTAAATCTTTCAATAAATTTTTCTACTTGTTTGAGTTGCTTTTGCTGATTATTTGCAGTCGCTTCCTGGTTTTCTATGCGTTCATCTCGCAACAAAATATATTCCGAATATGAAGCTTTATAATCATATATTTTTCCGTTAGAAATCTCAATTGTCCTTTTTGTAATATTGTCAAGAAAAGCTCGGTCGTGCGATACAACAACAACAGCACCCGGATATGTTTCAAGGAACTCCTCAAGCCATTGAATTGAAACAATATCAAGGTGGTTAGTCGGCTCATCTAGAAGAATAATATCGGGCATGCTCAATAATATCTTTGCAAGCTCGACTCTCATTTGCCAACCCCTGCTAAATGTGTTCAGGTTTTGATTAAACTCATTGCGTTTGAAACCCAGGCCCGAAAGTACTTTTTCAGTATCGCCATGAATTTTATGCCCACCAATGTTATCGAATTTTTCGTTTGCCTCGGTCAGGTCATGAATCAATTTCAAATAATTATCCGATTCATAATCTGTTCGTTCAGAAATATCATCGGAAAGTTTCTTTATTTTTTTCTCAAGAAATAAAATGTCGGCGAAAGCCTCTAACGCCTCATTATAAACAGTTTTATTGCTAGAAATTTTCATTTCCTGTGGCAGGTAACCAATAGAAACACTTGACGGTACAGCAATTTCTCCCTTATCAGCCTTTTGTAATTTGGATAATATTTTTAAAATAGTAGTTTTACCTGAACCGTTTTTTCCGACCAATCCAATTCTATCTTTTTTATTAATTATAAAAGAAACACCTTCAAATAAAGGTGATCCTGAAAATTGCACGGAAATATTATTAACAGAAAGCATAATTTTTTATTGACCGGCAAAAATAGCTATTTTTCAAGATCAATATAATTTATTCGATTTTTAACAGATTTTAAGTTTTTTTCTTTGTTAAAGATTCAATGTGTTTTCAAATCTTGAATCATCTCAGAACAATTTGAAGGATTTATTCCTGATGAAATTAATTAAGGAAAATTTTGCTAATAAAACTACTTCTCTTGATTTTCGGAAGTTGCTGGTATTTCGGTACTTGCAGGAGTATAATCTTCAAAGGTGATATTTCCTTCCTTATCCCATACTTTTACAGTACCTATTTGTCGGCCTCTAATGTAGTTAATTTCACTTTGTTTACTCCCTTCCATATAATATGTTGTCGAAAGGCCGTTTATTTTATCATTAGTATAAGATGTTTCACTCTTAATATTACCATCTTCAAACCAAATAGTAAATTTTCCATGTTTTTTGTTATCATGGTAATTTTCCTCACCCATTTTATTACCATTTTCATACCAATATATGCTTTTGCCCTCAGCTACACCATCTTTGGCATTACCCTCACCTTTCATTTGGCCATTTTCATACCACTCCAATGTTTTCCCGTTTAATTTTCCATTTTTAAAAGAAATTTCCGATCGGGGAGTTTTTCCATCTTCAAAAAAGTCGTAAACAACTCCTGTATAAGGTTTTCCTTCGTAAAACACTAATTGATTACGATAAGTGATTTCATCTTTAGTTACCTTGCCATCATCGGAACAAGCATATAAAGATGTAATTAGAATTATAATTGCTGACCAAATAAATGTTCGTTTCATAATATTAAATTTTGGGTAAAATTAAATCATTTATATAAAACAGTAACTACAATTATTGTTTTTTTTGTATTTTTGCCATCATTTTAATTAATGGCACTAATTTTGAGTGATTTTAATAGAATTTAATAAATGTTCTTTGATTTTTATGGGGTTGAATGGATTAGACAGCAAGGAAGTGAAATTGCAAGCATGCCGAGTGTTGTGAATATGACTCGTTCCTTAGTGATGCCTTTTAGGTAAAAACTTAATTCTCAATAGCCAATAACTGGCGAAAATAATAATTATAGATTGGCAGCTTAGTCTGTAAGACTTAGTAGCTATCTGCTTCCCGCGAAACTTTTCTCAACTGTGTCGCGAAAGAAGCATCATAAATGTTGGGATAGTTTTGTTAGTTCCTTGATAACAAAGCGAAAAATTTAGAGGATACGAATTTGGTTGGTTTGCCTTTAGCCTGCCTGATTTCGACAATTAATTAAAGGATAAGCATGTAGAAAACACTTTGGCTACTTGTTTGGACCGGGGTTCGAATCCCCGCAGCTCCACAATATTATTTTCTATTCAAATAATTTGATAATTATTAGTTTGATCTTTCAGCAAGATTTTAGGATTTTAATTGAGGAATTATAATTAATAATCAATTTTTAAGTCTGTTACAACTTTAATTTGTTTATCATGTCACATAATTCATCCGGCTTGAAAGGCTTTGTCAAGTATTCATCCATTCCGGCAGAAAGGCATTTTTGTCTATCGTTTTCCATGGCATAAGCGGTAACAGCAAGAATTTTCACTTTGTTTTTGGAATTTCTTTCGTCTTCAATTTCTCTAATTTTTTTTGAGGCCGTAATTCCATCCATAATTGGCATTTGAATATCCATTAAAATCAAATCGTATTCATTTTTCTCGAATTTCTCTATTGCTGTTTTTCCATTTTCAGCAATATCAATTTTGTGTCCTTGCTTTCTTAAAGTTGCGCTTGCAAATTTTTGATTTAGTAAATTATCTTCAACAAGCAAAACTGATAATGGCCTGGATTGTGGTTCAATAACTTGTGATATTTTTACATCAGTTTTAATTTCTGTTAACGGAGGTTTTTCCAAAACAATGGTAAACCAAAAAGTTGACCCAACGCCAATTTCACTTTCAACTCCAATTTCACCACCCATAAGGTGAGATAATTTTTTTGATATAGCAAGACCTAAACCTGTTCCACCGTATTTTCGAGAGGTCGATTCCTCTAATTGTGAAAAAGTTTTAAAAAGATGTTGCTTTTCTTTTTCTAATATTCCTATTCCGGTATCAACTACTTTAAATTTAAGTTTATATGTTGTTTTTCCTTCTTCAATGGTTTCTGCTTCAATTGTAACACTTCCCTCTTTAGTAAATTTTAAAGCATTATTAGCAAGGTTTGTGATAATTTGTTTAAATCGTACAGGATCACCATTAACCCATTCGGGAATAGATTTATGTACTTTTGCTGATAGTTGTAAGCCTTTGCCAATTGCTTTTATTGATAATAATTTTATAATATTATTTATCTCCTCATGAATATTAAATCTAATATTTTCTAATTTAACCTGATCAGCTTCAATTTTTGAAAAATCAAGAATATCATTAATAATAGTCAAAAGATTGTTTCCCGAGATGTTTATTATATCGACATATTCTTTTTGTTCAGCCGTTAGGTCAGTTTGGAGAAGAATGTTGATAACACCAATTATACTATTCATTGGTGTCCGAATTTCATGGCTCATATTTGCCAGAAAAATAGATTTGGATTGTGTAGCTGCTTCGGCAATTTGCTTTGCCTGAAGAAGTTCGTTTTCAGTCTTTTTTTGATCAGTAATATCGGAAACAGTGCCTAAAACACCAACGACTTTTCCATTATTGTCGTGTAGGGGAACCTTGTTTATTTCAAAATTCCTAACTTCTCCATTATCTTGTAAAACCGTCTCAGTAATATTCAATAGTGGTGAATCGGTGGTCATTATCCTGTTGTCAGTCTCACGATATTTTTCGGCTTTCTCAACATTCCAGCCTAATTCGTAATCGGTTTTTCCAATTATTTCGTTTATTGTGGAAAAACCGGCGGATTTTGCGAAGTTTTTATTACAACCTTGGTAGATAGAATTTATATCTTTCCAGAAAACATAATAAGGAATTGTGTTTAAAATCAATTCCAACATATTTTTATCTCCCAATAACTCTTTAGTTTGCCAAATCAAATTTGATGATTGGTTTTCAAAGTCATTTTTGGTTTCAGTATTATTACGTAGTTTTCGAACTTCTTGCTCAAGATTGTTAATCTTTTCTTCTAATTCCTGATATGTTGGCTTTAAGTTCATTTGTTACTTTTGATCTTTTAATATATTTAATCGCAACAACTATGCCTAATATGTAAAATATAGTAATAGTTAACCTTATAAAATAATGAATTTAATATTTGTTCTAAATTGCAATTTTTTTTCCAAAATCTGTAAAACAAGTGTACAAAAATAAACTAAAAATCAATATTGCAAGAAATAAAAGATAATTATTTATTATAGTGATAATTTAGCTTATATAATAAGAATATTCCTAAGTATAATTTTTATATGCTTTTGCATTCAATTAATCTTATAAAAACCGGATAAAAAGTAATTTCTAATCTAATAATTGGGTTTAATTATAAAAACATGTTTTTTAAATAACTATTTCAATTCTTCAACTTTATTAAGTTGATTTTTAATAGCATATATTAGTGTATTTTGATTTACAGGTTTTGAAATATAATCATCAAATCCGGCTTCCAATAATCTTTCTTTATCACCAGCCATAGCATAGGCGGTTTGTGCAATAAAAGGAATTTTTCTGTATTCTTTCCAGCGTTTTTTGACTTCTTTCATCAATAAAATACCATCCCAGGGAGTAGGTAAATTGATATCAAAAAGCATCACTTCGAATATTTTTCCTTCATTATAGTACTTTTCAATTAGTTTTAAAGTTTCATCGCCATCCACAGCAATAACAAGTTTACCGAATTTATCAAGCATTTTCCTCAAAACAAGCCTGTTCATTCTGTCATCTTCTACGAGAAATAGTTCAGGTTCTTTTTCCGGATCACCTGTAATTGAAGGTTTGACCTTGGCTTTTACAGGTGTTTTTGCTTCAGGTTTTTTTCCTGATTCTTCCAAATAAATAGTTACTGTGGTTCCGATTCCTTTTTCGGATTCAATTTCAATTTGACCACCCATCATATCAATAATTTTTTTAGCTAAAGGTAATCCTAAGCCGGCTCCTTGATATTCTCTTGAATATCCTAAACTTTCTTGTCGAAATGCCTCGAAAAGATGTTCCTTATATGACGGGTCAATACCAATTCCAGTATCTTTAATCCTTATTAGTAATCTGCTCGTTTCTGGATCATATTCTGTTAAGATATTTATAAATCCTTTTTCAGTATATTTTACAGCATTATCTACGATATCCGTTAATACTTTATTTAGACTGGTTTCGTCGGCAATTGCTTTAGGAACATCATTAGATTTCACATTCAATTTAAGTCCTTTTTCATTTGCTTTAAATGTGTACAGAGCGACAACATTTTTAACAACATCGGGAATTGAGCATGGTTTTAAGGATAATTCCAGATCATTTGCTTCGATACGGCTGATGTCGAGGATGTTATTTAATAAATGTAAAAGCCTGTCACCACTACTTTGGATTCCCTTGGCATATTCGTAAAGCTCCTCATTTTCAAGTAAAGATAATTCGGTTAATAAAAGGCTTGAGAATCCGATAATTCCATTTAGTGGAGTTCTGATCTCATGACTCATGTTTGCAAGAAAGGAATTTTTTAAATAATTGGCTTCATCAGCTTTTTTCAGAGCTATTTTTAGTTTAACATCAGTATGTCTTCTTTCTTCAACTTCTTCCTGAAGGTCTTTTGTCCGAATAGCAATGTTTTCTTCAAGTTTTTCATTAAATAACAGAAGTTCATTATTTTTAGTTTCAATCTCATTGTTTTTATCAGCAAGAAGTTTATTGATCTTGATTTTTGATTTATACCTGATAATTATAAAGAAAAGCAAAACCAAAATAAGGAGTGCAGCTAATATGATAACTCCCTGAAGGTTTTTTTGCCTTGAATTTATTAATTCTTCAATTTGTAATTCGTTTTGCAATAAACGGTTTTGTTTTTCTTCATTCGCAATTTCATGTTTAAGCTTTGCAATTGTATATTTACGATCTTGCTCGACTTGAAAGACAGTATCTTTTATATTAGAATATTGTTTAAAAAATTCAAGCGATTTTTCATAGTCTTTTTTTGCATAATATACTTCGGAAAGCGATCTGAGAATACTCTTTTGTAAATCATTTGATCCAATTTCTCTTGCAATATTTAAGGCCGTATTAAGATAATTTAGTGCTTTTGGATAATTGTGTTCCTCAAGATAAATTTTGCCAATGTTTCTGGATGTATTTGCAACGGCCCATTTGTCACCAATTTCCTCGCTAATCGATACTGCTTTTTGATAGAATTCAATGGCTTTAAAAAACTTTTTAAGGCTCACATAAACAATTCCAATATTATTATAACAGGTTGCAATACCGGTTTTATCACCAATTTGCTCATATATTTTAAGAGCATTATTATAATATTCAAGTGATTTTTCAAAAAATTCTTTCTGATGATAGATAATTCCAAGATTATTATATGACCGTGCTATTTCGCTTGTATCGTTTATTTCTTTATTTATTTTTAATGAATTAAGAAAATTTTCAAGAGCTTTTTCATAATTTTTAATATAAAGATAATTATTGCCAAGCTGATTATGAATACTTGCAATTCTTTTTTTATTTCCTGCTTCAATTTCAAATGTTAGTGAGTGAGAATGATATATTATGGCTGAATCATAAACTCCAAGATTATCATAAATAAGGCCAAGATTGCTATAAGCTTTTGCAAGGCCTTCTCGGTAATTAATTTTTTTGCCGATTTCTATAGATTTGCGAAAATAGCTTACTGCATAATTATATTGACCCAAAAAATAATAAGTTTTTGCTATTCTGTTCAATGCTATAACTTTCTCCTTATCAAGATTTGATTCGGTTGCAAGTTCTAGAGCATGCTTAGCAAAGCTTATACTTTTTCTTGCCGATTCGGGAAGAATTGTTTTTGATAGTTTTAATAGTGCAAAAATTTTATTTTCAATACCTTCAATTGTGTCAAGATTTATTTCAGAAATAATTTCTTTTGAATTTAATTTCTCTGAAATACTATCATTAGGTGATGACCCGATTGCAAAAATTGTAACGAATAAAAAAGTTACAAATAGGAATATTTTTCTTTTCATTTTTATATTTTCTTTTTAGCAGCTTTATTTCATTGCAATATATAAATTTTCATTGGAATTAATTGCATATTTTTTAATTATTTGGTCAAAATCCCATTTATCGTTAATTGGGGAAAATATTTTCACTTTAAATCCGGCCTTGCTTAACCTGTCTTTATAATCTTTGGCATATAAACGCACATGATCAAATTGCCCGAAATGTTTTTCTCGATCTTCAGGATCAGTAATTTCAGGATTCTCATAAGTTTTTTCCAGGGAATTAGAAATGGGAACTTGTAATATTGCCCAACCTCCCGGTTTGAGCACCCGATATAATTCAGCCATTGCAATTTTATCGTTATCAACATGTTCGAGAACATGATTACAAATAATTACATCGAATTCATTATCAGGGTATGTGATGTTTTCAATGTCTAAGATTGAAGTGTCGGGTGAATAATAAAAACCTTCAAGATATTTTACACCTGTATAATAATCAATGTTTTTAGAATTTCTTAAGATGTATTTCAGGCTACTTTCCGGTGCGATATGGAGTAATTTGATTTTTTTCTCAAAAATATCGGTTTCTTTGGTTAGATAAAGATATATTAATCTGTCTCGATCCGTTGAAAAACATCTTGGACAAACACAATTTTTACGATACCCTGAGCCGATAATTTGTTTTTCCTCAATGATTGGAAGCTTAAATCCTCCGGGGAGCATTTTTCTAAAATAATGTTTACAAAATGGGCAAAACAATTCATTTCCTTTATAATATGATCCAAGAAATTTTTGCCAACCACCCCTGATCTTTTTTGCAAGAAAAAATGGAATTAGCCGTTTAATTTTATCTTTCATGTATTTAGATTTAATTTAATAATTGATTCCTCAGAATTATATGATTATCATATTTTTTGTTAAACTTTTTCCTGATACCTTTAGCTTATAATAATATACTCCTTGTGAAAGGTTTTCGGAATTAAATTTCACTTTATGATTTCCGGCTTCAATGATTTCATTTGTAACTTCCTTGACTAAAATGCCTATGCTGTTAAAAACCAAAAGTTCAACTCTCGTTTCCTTAGGAATATAATACTCAATAATTGTAAAATCGCTAAACGGATTTGGCCGGTTTCCTTTAAGATGAACAGAATTATTTTGTAAAGAAATTTCGTCGATAGAAGCCCCGGGATCATGGCACTCAAAAGCACCTTTATCAAAAAAGCTTGCAAAAGGCCTGTAACGATTTAAAATATCGAAATTTATTCCTTCGCTTAAAAGAGTCATTCCTGAATTTATTGCCGGTGAGCCAAGTTCCAAATCATAATTCCCTAATTCAGGATTAACAAATTTTATTAAGTCTAAATCATTTGTTTTCAGGTTATCAGAAATTGTAATGATAATTGAAGGATCGCTGACATTAATATACGAATTGTCTCCATATTCGCTGAAAGCACCAGGTTCGGTAATAATGTTATTAATTATTTTGTTGCCATAACTATGGGAATTAGAAAATCTTATTCCATCTGTTTTTGGTCTTACAATAGTATTATTATAAAAATAATATCCTGCGTTTTCTAATGTTGATACATTACCGACATAAATTCCATGTTTTGGATGAATTGTAGGGTTTTCGCCGGGGAAATATGTTTTTCCAGCATTAATTATCAGGTTATTATATATTTTCTGATTTCCCAAACCCAAAACATCTATCCCGTCACCCTTTCCATCTTCAACTCTATTATTGTAACAATCGCAATTACTGCCTCCTCCAATCAATATTCCGCTCATTTGCCATTGTTCTTCTGCGTAACTATCATGTTTTATTGAATTGTCGTGAATAAAACAAGCTGTGGTAGCTGAACCAACTTGAATTGCGTCCCAACCTGTGTTTTCAACAATATTATTATAAATTCTAACGCCATCCATAACATGAGGTAAAACAAAAACCGGCTCACCATCGCAATAGATATCTTTCCCTAAATAAAATGAACTTCCAATATACATTCCTTCATTTCCGATATCGTGAAGATAATTATCATGGATATTGGTATTAAACATCGTAAAGTTTTCTCTAATTGTTTCAAATGTACAATCGGGCGATGATTTTGCAACAATACCCGAGTATTTTGTATTAGCAATTTCAAGCCTTTCGATTTCAATATCAGTACTTTTATTGCCTATGCCAAGGCCACTTCCTTCAGAAACTCTTAGAATTCTGATTCCATACATAGTTTCATCCACTCCGCTTCCTGTTATTTTCAGGTAGGAACAATTATTTACCGAAATTCCGTAATAATGATCATTATCAATAATTACTTCTCCATCTTTATTTATTATAACAATATAATTATCAGCTTCTCCATGAAGATTTTTTATAAATAAATATTCTTTAGCTCCCGCTAACAAACAAATTGTGTCGCCAGGGAAAATTGTACCTTCTCCATCAATCATTAAATCCTCAGGATTTACTAAATGATCACAATTAATATTTTGTGAATTTGAATTAACTACAAAAGCGAGAAGAAACAAAATTATGTAAAAGCTTGTGATGACTGAATGAAATTTAAATTTTAAAAGCATTGAATTTGTTTTCATTTTATTAATTTTTGAGCTTTCTTGATTATTTATCAAAAATATA
>CAZBSL010000021.1:0-3774 GCA_964494265.1 uncultured Bacteroidales bacterium | reverse complement strand
CAAAAATCAATGCTAAATTCCGAAATATCAAAACCTGTAGAATTTGGAAAATAATAAGTGTTATACCCTAACCCACAACCAAAATCAAGAATATTAATATCAGTTGGAACATTTTTGAAATACTTTTTTATGGCTATTTTTGCTTTTAAATTATAATGTTCGTCATCAAAAATTGCCCTGCCATAAATTGATTTGTAATATTCGGAATTGTAATTTTCCATTTTTTCAAAAATTATTTGATGTCAAAATCCGTTATTGTATGGCTTGTGCTTGTGGGCCTTTTAGTGTATCCTTTCATGTTAAACATTGCTGCCATCATCCAAAAGAAGCCTACCGGTAAATATAAAACCGCTTTAATTAGTTTTCTGTTGTAAAATCGTTTTGGGATTGAAAAAAGAAAAGCAATAACACAAAGCAAGAAAACCGATAACCATGCAATTGTAAAGGAAATCGGATTAAAAATAATTGATAAAACCGATATAAAAAAAAGAAATCCAATTAAGAAAATTCTCGGAGGTTGAGTTTGTATGAAAGCGTAATTAAAATAATCAATATTTCCCTTTTTTATCAGATGTCTGAATCCCTGAAAAATATGTGCTTTCCCATAAATATATTGATTAGCAAACCATCTGGATCGTTGTGGAATAAAATCGCAAAATTTTTGAACTTTTTCATCATAAATATATGCATCATCAATGTATCTGATTTTCACAAAACCTTTTCTTAATTCGAGATCTAAAAGTTTGTCTTCCCCGCCGTAAGAATCCAAGTTTTTCATAAATTTTTTATACGTCTGAAAATCAACTGCGAAACCTGAGCCAATTAATGCTGCAGAAAGCCCGAGAACGCTATGGCCTTTTCTATATAAATGATTTGCCAATTCCTCGCTAATAGCATCAAGGATTGCAAGAGGTGTGTTGGTGTTTTTTGCAACTCTATGTCCCTGAATGATTTTATAGCCTGAGCTTAATGCAATATTAATTTTTGAAACAAAATCTTTCTCCATCAAATTATCGCTATCTAAAATCATTACATATTCATAATCATCAGGAATTATTTCAAGGGCTTTGTTAATGGATTTTGCTTTTGTACTTTGTTCAAACGAAAGCTCGATAACTTCTATCGGAAACTTTTCTAATTCAATAAGAGTTTCTTTTTTAAACGAATCCGCAAGGACATAAATATCTAATAATTCATTTGGATAATCAGATTTTAAAGCTGTTTTTACTGTTTCAATAATAACTTTATCTTCTTTAAAAGCAGGAATCAATAAAACAAACTTTCGCTTTTTATCGTCAAGTTGAACGATTTTTTTTAATTTAAATAAACCTGCAACAGCAAAAATAAATATGTAAAGTGTTGCTATTGAAAAATATATTAAAATAATTATCTGTATTATATTGAATATCATATATTGATTTTTTGTAATAATTCACGATTTGAAATTAGAAATTTTATTATCATATTTCAGCGTTCTGTTCACTGTTATGATTATTTTTTGTGTGCTTACTTATACCCTACAAAAAGATCTTCTTCAGGGTTTATTGCATATTTACTAATATCAATTTCGGTTTTTTCATTTGCAGGATTGAATCTATAAACCTGAAAGCCAGCCTGTTTAAGTTTTTCGGGATAATCCTTAGCATAAATTCTTACTTTTTCAAATTTAGGAAAATATTTTTCTTTATGCTCAGGCAAAATAAGGAATTCATCGTCAATTGTTTCACTTATTGAATTTGAATAAGGAACTTGTAAGATTGCAAAACCACCCGGCTTCAATATTCTGTTCAATTCCGACATAGCTAATTCATCATCCTTAACATGCTCAAGAACATGATTACACACAATTATATCAAACTCATTGTCGGGATAATGCATATTAAATAAATTCATTTGAATTCTTTCATTCCTATAATAATAATTATCACGATAATTCCTGCCAATTGTATAATTTATATTTGGTAATGAATTAAATAAAGATTTTAATGAAGCCTCCGGAGAAATGTGAAGAAGTTTCAGTTCCTTAGTGAAAACTTCTTTATGTTTAATTTTTAAAAATAAGTAAACTAACCTTTCTCTATCAACAGAAAAACAACGCGGGCATAATGAATTTTTTCTATGGCCGCTTCCAATAACTTGAATATCTTTTAAGAACGGGATATCATGTCCGCTTGAACGCAATTTTCGAAATGAATTTTTGCAGAAGGGACAATAATACTTTGATCCTTTATAAAACACACTTGAAACTTTTTGATAAAATCCTCTAATGCGTTTTCCTAAAGTGAATGGAACTAAATTTTTGATTTTTAATTTTAGTTTTACAAATTTGTTGATTTTTGAAGTAGATAGTATTTTATTGTAAATCTTTTCAACTTCCCATGCCATTCTATGAACATCAAATTGCTTTTTTGCAAATTCATAGGCATTTTCACCAAATTTTTCACGTAATTTTTTGTCCTTATGTAGTCTGAGAATTGCATTTGCAATTGCGGTTGAATCACCTTCGGGGACTAATATTCCATTTTTGTTATCAATAATAGCCTCTTTTGTTCCGTCAACAGGAGAAGCGACAATAGCTTTTTTCATTGCCATTGATTCGATAAGCCCTATCGGGAGTCCTTCCCATAATGAGGGAAGGCAATAAATATCAATGGCATTGAGGATTTCGGGAACATCTTGTCGGAAATCTTTAAAAATAATATTTGGCATCACACCAAGTTCATTGGCAAGTTCCAATGTGCTATCCTTCAATTCGCCTTCACCTATCATTAAAAACAAAACATTGGGTGTTTCATCCATAACTTTTTTGATTGCCCTAACCATAGTTAAAGGATCTTTTTGAATTGTCATCCTTACTAAAAAACCAACCAAAGTTTTATCTTCCGGAACCCCCCATTCTTTTCTAATATCAGTAAATTCTTTATTCGGATTAAATCGATCAAGATTTATACCATAATAAATTACTGTTGACCGAGGCATATTAAACCTCTCAACTCCATCTTTTTGATTACTGTATGAAACTGTTATTGTAGTATTGGCATTGCTAATAAGAAGTTTTTCGATGTATTCTCTGATTCGTCTGATAACGGGTTTCTGATCTTGATGGAACGACCACCCATGGACTGTATAAACTATTGGAATATTAAGTTTGTTTGCTGCCCAAAAAGTGTTGGAAAAAGCTCGTGTTCCGTGTGCATGAAGCAAATCAATTTTTTCATTTTTCATAAGTTCAACCACCTGCTTCCATACACCGAAATCAAAACCCCTTTCCGTATGAATTACATAGGTTTTTATTCCGGCCTCTTTTAAAGTTCTCACCATTTGCCCGTCAGTGAACGAAAGTACGATCGGTTCATACAAGTCTTTATTTAAGGTTGTAACAAGATCGACTACATGCGACTCACCACCCCCGACTTGCCCCTGACGAATACATTCAAGAACTTTAATTTTTTTTGTTTTGTCAACTTTATTCATTGAAAAAATATTTTATTCAGATCAAAATTCTATCCTCGTTTTGCTCGTTCCCATTTTACACTTTGCTTACCTTTAATAAATCGGTTAAATCCAAGATAAA
Source organism: uncultured Bacteroidales bacterium (assembly GCA_964494265.1). GTDB lineage: Bacteria > Bacteroidota > Bacteroidia > Bacteroidales > JAEINX01 > JAEINX01. The sequence continues at coordinate 200 of CAZBSL010000021.1, read as the reverse complement.
CCGAAAGGTTCATTATGAAAAAATAATATGGAATAAACAGGATTTTTATTTTTATTTTTTTGTTTTCAAGATACCAGCCAATTAGTGCAAGTAAATAAAAAGCAATTTGCCCCCAAAACAAATAAGTATAAATACTGCTAAAATTAAAAAATCCGATATTAATACTTAACACAAGATTTAATAAAAAGATAAATAATAAA
>CAZBSL010000020.1:0-23697 GCA_964494265.1 uncultured Bacteroidales bacterium | reverse complement strand
AATTCATCCTGCAAAGTTATTTTTTCACGGGAGATGATCGGATACCCCATTAAATGAATTAACCTATCGGGGGATAAACAATCCCAGAAACTTACTATCTGAGGGAAATAATCGCCCGGCAATCCTGTAAGAACAAGAATTACTAAAACCCATAAAATTACAGGTAAATAATATTTCAGATGCATTATAAGAAATTATTCCTCGATAATTTCTTTATATTGTTCAGATGAAAGTAATTCTTTAATTTCTTCGGGCTTAGTAATTTTTATTTTAATTATCCAACCTTCACCATAAGGATCTGTATTGATAATTTCAGGATTTGCTTCTAAACTTTGATTGAAATCTATAACTTCACCGGAAATGGGCATAAACATATCAGAAACAGTTTTTACGGCTTCTATTGTACCGAAGATTTCTTCTTTTTCTAAAGTCTCTTCAATTGTTTCTACTTCAACAAAAACTATATCACCAAGCTCTTTTTGAGCAAATTCTGTAATACCAATGTATCCTTCATCTCCTTCAATACGAAGCCATTCGTGATCTTTTGTGTACTTTAAATTTTCAGGAATATTCATTATATTAAAAATATTAAAATTAAGTTGTCAAAATTAAACAATTTTAAAATAGAAATTAGATAATATTTATAATTTTGCATCACAAAAGATATACGATTATTATATATCAAATACATGGATAAAAAATATTTTAAACACGAAAGTGCCTATGTTGATAACGATGTTATGATTGGTGAGGGTACAAAAATTTGGCATTTCTCGCATGTTCAAAAGGGATCAAGTTTAGGAAAAAATTGTGTTCTGGGCCAAAACGTAAATATTGGCAATAATGTCATTATTGGAGACAATGTAAAAATTCAAAATAATGTTTCGGTTTACGAAGGTGTTGAATTGGAAGATTATGTTTTTTGCGGCCCATCAATGGTTTTTACTAATATTATTGACCCAAGATGCGAATTTCCTCAAAGAGGTACTGAACATTATCATAAAACATTAGTAAAAAAAAGTGCTTCAATTGGTGCAAATGCTACCATTGTTTGCGGAAATACTCTAGGAAAATATTCATTTGTCGGGGCAGGTTCGGTTGTAACAAAAAGTATCCCTGATTATGGAATGGTAGTAGGATTACCTGCCAGATTAGTAGGATGGATGTGTGCTTGTGGTGAAAAACTTTCACTATCGATTGAACCACAAACAAGTGAAACATCAAGTTGCCCGAGATGTGGGCGAAATTATTCAAAAAATGGAACTATTGTAAAACAAATTTAATACAAAAAGATATGCAATTTATTGATTTACATGCACAACAAAGAAGGATAAGAGATAAGATCGAAAATAATATTTTAAAAGTCCTTGATCATGGAAAATATATTCTCGGCCCAGAAGTTACTCAATTAGAAGAACAACTTGCAGAATATGTGGGAGTTAAACAGGCAATTGGAGTGGCAAGCGGAACAGATGCCTTGCTAATGCCATTAATGGCTAATGATGTAGGCCCCGGAGACGCTGTTTTTACAGTCCCGTTCACTTTTTTTGCAACAGCCGAAGTTATAAAGCTAACAGGTGCAACTACTGTTTTTGTTGATATTGAACCTAATACGTTTAATATTGATCCCGTTAAACTCGAAGAAGAAATTATTCGAGTGAAAAAAGAAGGCAAACTAAATCTAAAAGGAATTATTCCGGTTGATTTATTTGGCCAGGCTGCCGATTATGATGAAATTAACGAAATTGCCAAAAAATACGATCTTTTTGTTTTGGAAGATGCCGCACAAAGCTTTGGAGGTTCGTATAAAAACAGAAAAAATTGTTCACTATCCGATGTTGCTGCAACAAGTTTTTTCCCAGCAAAACCTTTGGGATGTTATGGCGATGGCGGAATGATATTTTTGAACAATAATGATATTTATGAAAAACTTCTTTCGATTCGAGTTCACGGGCAAGGAACTGATAAATATGACAACATAAGAATTGGAATTAATGGAAGAATTGACTCAATGCAATGTGCTGTTTTATTGGCAAAGATGGAAATTTTTGACGAGGAAATTGAACTAAGACAAGAGGTAGCTGATTATTATAGCAGAGGATTGAAAGACGTTGTTAAAGTTCCTTATATTCACGATTATAATATTTCAGCATGGGCTCAGTATTCTGTTCTTCATCCCGAAAGAGAAAAGATTATTAAAAAACTTAATGAAGCAGGAATTCCTGTGGCAATTTATTATCCTAAACCAATCCATATTCAGGATTCATTTAGTGATTTGGGTCATACAGCTAATGATTTCCCTGTTAGCATGAGCGTTGCAGGACAGGTTTTTAGCCTTCCTATGTATCCGTATTTAGGAAGAGAGGATCAGGATAAAATCATTGAAATTATCAAGAATGCCTGATTAGTTTTGAGCTAAAAACTACTGGAAAATATTTACCTTGCTTTTTTGAATAGAAGGGTACTAAATTCAAATTTATCGCTTTTTTCTGCGACTAAAATGTTTTGAATCACCCCAAAGCCCGTAAGCAATGTTTTCATCAAGCTGTTTAATATTATTTTCAAGCCTGTTTTTAACCGATTCGCATTTTTCGTTAATACCAGGCTTGTCTTGATATAATAAATAATCGGCTCGATATTTTAAAGGTGTAATATTTGGCATAATTACATTTGCTCCAGCGAGTAATCCTTTTTCACGGCCCAGAGGATGAATGGCTTGCAAGGCTGTTGAGCTTGCTATATTTATATCTTTCATCATAATTCTCAGAACCGAAATCATTAGCAAACTTAGTTCAAATCTTTCGTTTAGTGGTTGCAAAAGATTGTTATGGATGCTTAATGGAGTATTATTACATTCAATATACGGTCCCATCCCAACCATATCAATGTCGAATTTTTTGAAGAATAACAGATCTTCGGCAAGGTCATCAATTGTTTGAAACGGAAGACCTATCATAACTCCTGTCCCCGTCTGGTAACCGCTTTTCTTTATTAATTCAAGTGAATTCAATCGGCTTGAGAAATTAACTTCTTCATTCACCGGATGAATTTTATTAAACAATTTTTCGTTTGTGGTTTCTATCCTTAAAAGATAACGATGTGCCCCGCTTTCAAACCACCTTCGGTAAGTTTCTTCGCTTTGCTCACCGCATGATAATGTTATTCCTATTTCGTTGTTGGTTTTTTGTTTTATTGTTTTTAAAAGACTATCAATTTTCTCGACAAATTTCTTGTCCCTACGTTCACCCGATTGAATTACTATTGAAGCAAATTTGTTTTTCCAAGCATAGTCAACTGCTTTCAATACTTCTTTATCGGATAATTGATAACGGTTTACATCAAGGTTTTCGGCTCGAACACCACAATAAAAACAATTACGAGAACAAATATTTGAATATTCAATTAAGCCTCTGAAATAAACATCATTGGAAACATATTTTTGTTTTACTGAGTAGGCTTTTTGTCTGATCTTGTTTCTTTCAATAAAATCAGTTTCAGACAAAAGTTTAAAAATATCATCTTTTTTAAGTTTATTTTTCATTACTTGATGTTGTTGCTAAGTATTAATTATTGATTTTTAAAATTACAAATTTCAATCTGTTGAATAGTTTTCGTTAAAAGGCATAATTGCACGTTGGAAAATTCCATTCATATAAGCGATTGTCATTCCGTAATTTGAGACCGGAATTCCTGCATCAATAGCCAGTTTTAGCCTGTTGTGAAGTTGTTTGCGAGTAACGACACAGCCTCCGCATTGAATGACAAAAGCATAATCATTAATATTGCGATCAAGCTTGTTTAAACCGGCAACAACATCAAATTCAAATGATTTTCCTGTGAATTTTTGTATCCACTTTGGAATTTTATACCTACCTATATCATCACAACTAAGCCTGTGTGAGCAAGATTCAAGAATAAGTATTCTGTCACCATTATTTAAAAAAGGAATAATTTTAGTTCCTTTTATATATTGTTCAAAATCACCTTTCAATCTTGCAAACAAAATGCTGAAACTTGTTAATAGAATGTTTTCGGGGATAAGTTTTTTTACAAGTTCAAATGCTTGGCTATCGGTAACCACTAATCTCGGAATTATATTAGAGTTTTCAAGAAAATGTTTTACTTCAGTTTCTTTCATAACAATTGAAACACAGTTTTTATCAAGTATATCTCTGATTGCCATTACTTGCGGCAATATCATTCTTCCTTCGGGGGCTTCCGAGTCGATGGGTGTAATTAAGAGAACAATATCATTTTTTGAAATCAAATTACCGAAAAGAGAAATTGATTGGTAAGCGGTTTCAGGAATCGTTTTTTTTATTAAATCAAGAACTTCTTCAATGTTTTCGGGATGTTTAACGCTGAAATCAATAATTGAAGCATTTGAATGTTTTTTAATTCTTTCAAGAGTTTGATTTGAGATTTTTTCTATATCAGACTTATTGTGAATAATTAATAACGGAACATCCAGTTCTTTAAATTTTTTAATTAGCTCAATTTCATTAAAATCGAATGAGTTTTCTGATATTAACAGAATTGCCAGATCGACTATTTTTATAGTCTCCAGGCTTTTGTCGGTACGCATTTTTCCAAGCTCGCCTATGTCGTCGGTTCCGGCAGTATCAATTAAAATTGTCGGACCGACACCAAATATTTCCATTGACTTTTTAACCGGATCGGTTGTTGTTCCGGCTTTATCCGAAACTATTGCAACATCTTGGCCTACAATTATATTTATAAAAGAGCTTTTTCCGCTGTTTCTTTTTCCAAAAATTCCAATATGTGGTTTTGCATCTCTACCTTTAGTCATTGAAGTATTTTTTTAGTGAATTAGTTTAAAAAAGCCATCGGTAATCATTTTCAGGGATGAGAACCGAATGGCTTTTATTGACAAACAAAACTACCATATCACATGGCAATATCTTTATTATTAATTAAAAATACAAATCACGTTCTCCTTTTTTAATTTTTTCTATCCTTTTTAAAACTTCAGTTTTTCTTTTATTATCATTTATTTTCTTAATATTTTCATCAATTATTTTCCATCCTTTTTTTGCTGTTTCGGGCTTTGCATAGTCAATAAGATATTCACTTAGAGTGAGAATCGCATTAGGAGTACAATACCTTTTTATAAAGCCCGGAACTGAAAACTCCATAAAATGTTCTCCTGTTCGTCCCAAACGATAACAAGCTGTGCAAAATGATGGAAGATATCCATCATCAACCAGTTCGTCGATAACTTCATTTAAAGTTCTTGAATCATTGATTAAGAATTGTTCTTTATTAAGATTTTGGTCAATTTCAGGATTTTCGGCATAAGCTCCGATTTCGAGTTTTGTGCCCGCGTCAATTTGTGAGCAACCATATTGTAAAACTTCTTTTCGGATATTTTCAGGTTCGCGAGCTGTTAAAATCAAACCTGTGTAAGGAACCGCAAGCCTGAGAATGGCAACAATTTTTGTAAAATCCTCGTCTGTAACTTTATATTTTTCATCAATATCGTTTTCGGAAGCATCTTGCAAACGAGGAAAAGAAATTGTGTGTGGGCCAACATTATAACATGCTTCGAGATGATTTGTGTGTCGGATTAGAGATAAGACTTCAAATTTCCAATCGTATAATCCAAATAAAACACCTATCCCAACATCATCAATGCCGGCTTCTTGTGCTCTGTCGAGAGCTGTCAATCGGTTTGAATAATTTGCTTTGGCACCTTTTTGATGATAAATTTTATATGCTTCGGGATGATAAGTTTCCTGAAAAACCTGATATGTCCCGATTCCGGCTTCTTTAACGATTTTATAACCTTCAATATCAAGGGGTGCAGCATTAATGTTGATTCTACGAATTTCCCCATTTCCAACTTTAACATTATAAACCGTACGAACAGTTTCCGCGATATATTCAGGCGAATATTTTTTATGCTCACCATAAACAAGAATCAACCTTTTTTGTCCTTGTTCTTCAAGAGCTTTAACGTTTTCAATTAATTCGTTTTTACTTAAAGTTTTACGAACGGCTTTTTTATTTGATGATTTAAATCCGCAGTATTTGCAATCGTTCAGACACAAATTTCCAACATACAAAGGAGCAAACAAAACTATACGGTTACCATAAACATTTTGCTTGAGTTTTTTTGCTCCTGATTTTATTTCTTCGACAAGCTCAGGATCAGTTGTGTTGACTAATACGGCAACTTCCTGCAAGCTCAATCGATTTTTATTTAATGATTTTTCAATGATTTTTTTAACACTTTCTTTTGTCGGATTGGCATTATTAATATAATTCCAAATTTCACCGGCATCAATAAAAGCTTTCATTGATTCATCTTTAATTGAATATTTTTCCGGTTTAAATTTCATTTCTTTTTTTATTTATGATTTAAAGTTCGAATATTTTTCATTCTCTCATTCATTTATTGTATAGGCAATTCAATTTCAAACTTGCTTCCTTTGTCGGGAATACTGCTTACATTAATTTTTCCTTCATATACATCAACAAGTTTTTTTACTATTGATAATCCAAGCCCGCTTCCGGTAATGTTTTTAGTTTTAAAATTTTTGATTCTGACAAATTCATGGAATAGTTTGGAAATTTCCTCCTCCGACATACCGATACCTGTATCTTCAATTATTATTTTAATTGAATTAATGTTTTTCTTAAGGCTAACATGAACTTCGCCGTTGTCTTTATTATATTTTACAGCATTCGATACAAGATTATTGAAAATTATTTCCATTTCAGAATTATCTGCAGGGAAATAAATATCGTGGTCAACATCAACAAAAAGTCTAACATTTTTTTGAATTGCCAAGGGTTCCATTGTGTTTACACTAATTTTGGCAATTTCAGAAATATCAATATTTTTCAGATTACGTTTTTTTCCGGGTTCTAATTTAGTAAGATCAAGGAGATCCATAATTAGCCCTCGCATTCCGTTGATTCGTTCCATCGAACGGTTGATCATTTTTTGATAATCATCAATATTATTACCGACTTGTTTGTCTTGCATAATTCGTAAATACCCTTCGATTGCATTAATTGGCGACTTGAGCTCGTGTGATAATACCGATAAAAACTGAAATCTGATTTGCTTACCTTCTTCATTCATTTTTGTAGTCATCCTTTTCAGGAAAAGATGTTTTGTGATGCTTTCCATCGCAGCTTTTAGTTCCTGTGGTGTAAAAGGTTTGGGTACAAAATTGAATGCTCCGTTATTTGTTGCTTTCACGGCAAGGTCGAGCGAGGCATATGAAGTTATCATCATTACCTGAGCATCGTATTGAACTTTATTTATGTATTCGAGTACTTCGATTCCGTGAATTCCGGGTAATTTATTGTCAAGCAAAATAATATCAACATGCTGATTGTCTATGATTTCAATTGCTTTCTCACCTGTTTCGGCTTCAATAATATCAAATTTGAAATCTTCGTCCATAAAAGGATAACCGACAGAATAATTTCTTAATATTCGTTCAATTCCGGAGCGAATACCGGGCTCATCATCAACTACTAAAACTTTTAATTTTTCCATTTTATTTACAATATTTTAAAATATTAAAAAAAGCAGGGTCGGGGTGAAAAAACAAATATTAACCAACCAAAAAAAATCATCATTTTGAGCATCCCCTTCCCCGCTAACTTAAAAAACTATTTATGAAAAAATTTACAATATATTAACCGGTCACCACCGGCTAATTTCTTTAATGCTTTTGTAAGCTTATTTAGATTTCTATTCATTTTATAAAAGAGTTTTATTCAGTAAGCATTACAGTTTTAACAATTTATTAATTTCTCTCTGAAGCTGATCAGATCGAATTCCTTTTTCAAGATAAAGGTCGGCTTTGATCCAGCTTCGTTCTTCTTCGGTATTCAGGCTAAAAATCATGCCTGTTTCAGCAGTTACTGCCGTGGCAATTATTATAGGAACATCCGGATATTTCTTTTTCAGTTTATAACAAAAAATAAACCCGCTATCCTGATTCTCCATCATCATATCAACAATGGCGAGGTCAGGTTTAAATTCATTAATTTTTTCTTCACCTTCCTTTTGACTTTCGGCAATTATTGGCTGAAAACCAAATGAGGACAGTTGAATTTTCATTTGTTCGAGATAATCAATGTCATCATCGATTACTAATATTGTTTTTTTATTGTTATTCATTATTCAATTGTTTAAATATTTGAATTTTTACATATTTCTTGGTATAACAATTTTAAAAGATGTTCCGGTGGGCCCTTTATCAGGATCAGTATTTGAACTTACTGAAATTTGACCTTTGTGCATTTTAACAATTCCGTAAATTAAAGGTAAACCCAAACCTGTACCTTTTCCAAGCTCTTTTGTTGTAAAAAACGGAGTATAAATTTTTTCCATATTTTCTTTTGAAATTCCGACTCCGCTATCACATATATTAAATTCTATTTCGTTTTTGTTTCCGTTTAATTCAATTTTTAGTTCTCCACCATTTGGCATGGCTTCGATGGCATTTTTCTCTAAATTTGTTAGCACTTGCATCATTTGATCTGTATCAATCATTGCAATAGGATCACTTAAATTTGAGTTAAGAATTACCTTAATTGTATCGGCTTTGATAATTGATTTTATACTGCTTTTGGTAAAATTAATTATATTGGTTTCGGTTAAATTAACCTGGTTTTTTCGTGCAAAATTTAATAAACCGCTAACAATGTTTTTGCATCTTTTTGTTTGTTCGACAATAAGCTCAAGGTCTTTTCTAATTGGGTCATCCTCTTTTGCTTCATCCATTAAAATACTGCTATACATTGTAATTACACCCAAGGGGTTGTTTAATTCGTGTGCAATTCCGGCAGATAACTGACCCATATTTGCAAGTTTTTCACTTTGTTTTAAAGCCTGACGAGTAGAATCAAGTTTTTCGTTTGAGAAATTAAGGTCATTAACCGACTTATGCAGTTTTTCAATTGTAAAAGGCAGACACATTTCGGTTTCAGCTAAACCTTCGACAATTGCAATTGCATGTTCTTCGCAGGTATCGTAACCACAAGCACCACAATTCAAATGATCTTTTGGGGTGATTTTTCCCATTGAAATAAGCACTTTATCAATTTCCTCACGTGAAGGGAGTTTAAGCCTTCGGTCGGCAGGATCAAATGTTTGGCTCATATCAAGTTCTGAAAATTCTTCCATATCCTTTTCCCATTGAGATTGGTCAAGGTTTTTAATTTTTTCTTTTACATAATTGCTTATCTGGGTTCGTCGCGAATATCTTTTTCCACCTGCCGACATTCCCGGGCCCATTATGCAGCCCTCGCAACAAAGTAATTCAAGATTTTGTGATTTTATTAAGCCGTTTTCAAATTCTTTAATTGCATCACGAAAGTTAATTCGGCCTTCGGCAACAACAATATTTCCTTCACAAATATCATCGCTTTTGTCAATTGTTTGTAGAAGCCCTCTGCTAACCGGAAAAATTGCTCCTTTTCCGGATTTTGGAGGATCGAAATCACAAGGTATAACTTTCTCAGAGTCAATATCACTCAACACAAACATCTCCCTAAGCTCCTTGAAAGTTATAACCTCGTCGATTTCATCTGATTCAGCTTTTTTTGCAATGCAGGGACCAACAAATACAACCTTTACATCTTTACCATACTTCTTTTTTGTGATCCGCGAAATTGCTACCATAGGTGAAGCGATTTTTGCTAAAGAAGGAATCAGATTAGGATGATAATGTTCAATAAAATATACAATGGCTGGGCAATCGGATGAAATGCAGGGTTTAGCGTTATCGTTCTCCAATTCTTTACCATATTCTCGTGCAACAATATCTGCTCCAAAGGAAACCTCTACAACATAATCGAAACCAAGTTTTTTCAACATTCCAACGAGAATGGAATAATCTTTTATTTCGGTAAACTCAGCCGGAAAACTCGGTGCAATACATGCAACTACTTTTTCGCTTGAATTCAGAAGTGAAAACACTTCTTTTTTTGAATCTAAAAAAACTTTTGCTCCCTGGCTGCAAACAGTTACACAGTTTCCGCATCCAATACAACGCTCACTAATAACCTGAGCCTGGCCATTAATAATTTTAATTGCTTTTACGGGACATTCTCTCACACAAGTATAGCAAACCCGACATTTGTCAGGTTCGGTAAAAACAAGTTGATTTCTATTTGTATGTCCCATTTTTTGATTAAAATTTATATATTAAAAAAGTCTGTTTTTAAAGTAAAACATCTCTTTTACAATATTTTGTATGTAATAATTCATGGCTTTTATGCCCAAGAGGTTCACCGAGAAATTGCTTATACAACTCAATGATATCTGGATTTTTATGAGAAACTTTTATTGTTGCTCTATCATCAATATCATATAATGATTCCATTCTTGCTATAACATTCTTTTCATCAAAATCAATAGGTTGGCCACCACCACCTATGCAACCTCCGGGACAGGCCATAATTTCAATAAAATGTATATCTTTTCTACCCGCTTTAATTTCATCAAGTAAAATTTTAGCATTAGCTAAACCATTTACGACCGCAAGGCCTAATTCAATTTTTCCAATTTTTAGTTTTATCTCTTTTCGTTTTTCCAATCCTCTAATTTCAGGGATTTTAAAATTTATCAATTCTTTGCCAGTAAGTTTAAAGTAAGCTGTACGAACAGCTGCTTCCATAACGCCGCCTGTTGCTCCAAATAATTTTCCTGCCGAACTTCTAACTCCGAGTGGTGAGTCGGCAATTTCAGGTTCAATATTATGAATATCAATTCCGTAAAGTCTGATAAACTGTGCCAATTCGCGTGTGGTGATAACGGCATCAACATCCGAAATTCCATTGTGTGTCATTTCTTCGCGTTGTGCTTCAAACTTTTTAGCAGTACAAGGCATTATAGAAACGGAATAGATATCGTCAGGTTTTATATTATTTTCTTCGGAAAAATAACTTTTAATAACAGCTCCCATCATTTGTTGCGGGGATTTGCAGGATGAAATATTTGGTATAAAGTCTGTTACAAATTCTTCTGCATATTTAATCCAAGCCGGACAACATGAGGTTATCATTGGCAAAACACCATTATTTTGTATCCTGTCGATAAGCTCAGCTGATTCTTCCATGATTGTAAGATCGGCAGTAAATGATGTGTCAAAAACTTTATCAAAACCAATTAATCTTAAAGCAGCATTAATAATTCCATTAATATCGGTTCCGGGTTTAAACCCTAATTCTTCGGCAACTGAAACAGTAATAGCCGGAGCATATTGAACGACAACTGTTTTTTCAGGATTGTGTAGAGCTTCCTGAATTCCCGGGAAATGATTTTTTTCGGTTATCGCAGCAGTAGGGCATACCAAAATACATTGTCCGCAATTAACGCAGCTCGAAACATTTAATCCTTTATCGAAAGCTGTACCTACAAAGGAATTACTTCCACGACCCATAAAGTCAATTGCTGAAACACCCATAACTTGCTCGCACACCTGAATACATCTTCCACAAAGAATGCATTTCGCCGGATCACGAACTATGCTTGAGCTTGACAAGTCAAGATTATGATCATTTTTTACACCGGTAATTCTACGCTCGGTAATATGATGTTCTTTAGCTAATTTTTGCAAATCACAGTTTCCGGTTCTAACACAAAATAAACAGTCGTCAGGATGGTTAGACAAAAGAAGTTCTACTATTGTTTTTCTTGATTCGATTACTTTTGGTGAATGGGTTTTAATTTCCATTCCTTCTTCGACAGGGTAGGAACAAGCTGTAATCAGTTTCCCTGTTTTAAGGTTTTCAACAACACACATTCGACATGAACCGCTTGGGAAGAAATCTTTCATGTGGCATAAAGTCGGGACTTTAATTCCGTTTCTGTTTAGGACATCCAAAATGGTTTCACCCTTATTGGCTTCTAAATTTCTATTATTTACTTCTATTTGAAAACTCATTTTTTAAAACATATAAAGGATTAAACTATAGATATTGCATTAAACTTACAAGTTTCTTCGCATGTACCACATCCTATGCATTTTTCTTCAACAATAAAGTGAGGTGATTTTTTTGAACCTATGATAGCTCCTGTCGGGCATTTACGCACACAAGCTGTACAACCTGTACATTTATCAACATCAATTTTAAAGGTTCTTAATTCGGTACAAACTCCAGCAGGGCATTTTCTTTCAAAAATATGAGCTTCATATTCATCACGGAACCATTTCAAAGTACTTAAAACCGGATTCGGGGCTGTTTGTCCCAATCCGCACAAAGAAGTTTCTTTAATAACTTTTCCGAGTTTTTCTAATTGAAGAATTCCTTTAAATCGAACAAGAGCTTCGTTACTGCTTTCGTTTTTAGGCCTGTGAGTAATGCTTTCTAAAATTTCGAGCATACGTTTTGTTCCTTCACGGCAAGGAATACATTTGCCGCAACTTTCTCGTTGAATGAAATCCATAAAGAATTTTGCAACATCAACCATACATGTGTCTTCGTCCATAACAACAAGCCCGCCTGAGCCCATCATTGCACCTACTTTAATTAATGATTCATAATCAATTTGAATATCAAGATTTTCTTCGGTAATACAACCACCCGAGGGTCCTCCAATTTGAACCGATTTGAATTTCTTATTATTTTTTACGCCACCGGCAATTTTAAAAAGTATCTCACGAACTGTTGTTCCCATCGGTATCTCAACCAAACCTGTTAAAGCAACTTTTCCCGACAAAGCAAAAACTTTAGTTCCCTTGCTTGTTGTAGTCCCGATTGAGCTAAACCATTCATAACCTTTTTCAAAGATGCCTGCGACATTCGATAAAGTTTCAACATTATTAATAATTGTAGGTTTGCCGAATAATCCGCTAACAGCCGGAAATGGAGGTCTTGGTTTTGGCGTACCTCTTTTGCCTTCAATTGAATTAATTAAAGCTGTTTCTTCGCCACATACAAAAGCTCCGGCACCCATTTTTATTATTATGTCAAAATCAGATCCTGTGTTGAATATGTTTTTGCCTAATAATCCATAATTTCTTGCATCTTCTAAAGCAATCTTCAAACGTTTGATTGCCAAAGGATATTCGGCACGAATATAAACGTATGCTTTTGAAGCTCCAATTCCGTAAGCTGCAATAGCCATTCCTTCGATTAATCGATGTGGATCGCCTTCAATAACAGCTCTGTCCATAAATGCTCCGGGATCTCCTTCATCGGCATTGCAGATTAAATATTTTTGGTCGGCAGTTGTGTTTAAAGCAAATTTCCATTTTTTGCCACTTGGAAAACCTCCACCACCTCGTCCTCGCAATCCGCTTTTTTCAATAAAATCGCAAACTTCGGCTGAAGAATATTTATCCAATGTTGCAAGAAAACTTTTGTAGCCACCATATGCAATATATTCTTCAATATTTACCGGATCAATAATTCCACAGTTTTTCAAAACCAAACGTGTTTGAGGTGCAAAAAACGGATGGTCTTCAATAAAAGGAATGCCTGCCCATATTTCTGTTTTTTCAGATTTAAATTGACCTAAAACATTCTCTTTAGTAATATTTTTGCTAAAAACTTCATCAAGAATATTTTCAACTTTATCACCCGTAATATGCTCAAAAGAAATTCGGTTTTTGTCTGGAATTTTTACATCGAGTAAAGGCTCTGAGGAACAAAGTCCAATACATCCGACTTCGATAAGATCAGCTTCAATTTTGTTATTTGCAATATATTGTTTTGCTGCTTTTATTGTTTTATCGGCTCCTGCACCTAAACCACAAGTCCCTGCTCCAACAAAAACTGTAATTCTTTCGCTTTTTTCTCTTTTAATTTCATCAAGTTTTTCAGTAATACTTTTATCGTATTCACTAATTGAAAACTTTTTTAAAATATTATTGATAAGAAAACTTTTATTATTTGATATTTGGTTCTCCATTAGTTTTCCTCCTGATTTCTAAAATTATCAATAATTTCCTTAACTGATTCTTTGGTTACTTTTGCAAAAAATTCACCATTGACGCAAATTACAGGAGATAATCCGCATGCACCAATGCAAGCAAGTACTTCAATACTAAACAAACCATCTCTTGAAGTTTGTCCAGCTTTAATTTTCAAATGTTTTTCTAACTCCTGTAAAATAATTGCCGAGCCTAAAACATGGCATGCAGTACCTCGGCAAACCTGAATATGATATTTCCCGGTTGGCTCAAACCTGAACTGATTATAAAAAGTAGCAACACCATAAATTTTGCTTGTCGGAATATTTAAATATTCACCTACTTTAACAACAGATTCTTCTGAAATAAATCCTTCATTATCCTGAATTTTCTGCAAAATGGGTATTAAACTATCACCTTTTGCATTTGGATATTCTTTTGCAATTGTTTCAAAGCTTGTTTTCATTCAAATAATTGTTATTATTAATCCACATTCACATCCAGAATTCTAAACTGAGAGGTAAAATATACCACTCAGTTTAATTTCTGATATTTATTTATTACCTAAAAGTCTTTTGATTTCAGGTAAAAGTAAACTTGAATCAACAGGTTTTCTGATAAAACCGTCAATGTGAATAAAAACTGATTTTCCTTCTTCCGATAAGTAATCAATTCCGGCGTTACCGCTTGTAACATCTTTTATTAATATTACTTGTAATTCTTTATATTTAGGGTCTAACCTAAATTCTCTCGCCATTGCCTGAACACTAGCATTTGTAGTTGTTAAAACCTCAATTGAAGTTTGCATTACTACAGGCATTTTATTAAAAGCAGGATCGCTTGTTAATTCTTTAGCCAGTTCAAAGCCTTCGAAATGTGTTGTCATCATTACATCAAGAATTGCCAGGTCGGGTTGTTCTTGTTTGGCTTTTTCAAGGCCTTCTTTTTTATCGTTTGCCGAAATAACTTCATAGCCTTCGTGTTCTAAAATTGTTTGAATAACATTTATAACATCGACATCATCATCTACGATTAAAATTTTTTCAGTTTTCATGGCTTTATTTTTTTGATTGTTAATAAATAATTTTTTTTGATCAAACTATCTTTAAGTTAGGTTGATCTATATTAATATTTTGTTCAATTTCTTTTGATAAAAACAGCCCTTTATCAGGATTTTCAATAATCGACTTTAATAAGTCGTAATTATCACGGTTTTTTGATAAATACCCTCTTGCTCCGGCTGCTAACATCTGACTTATATATCTTTGGTTATCGAATGATGAAAAACCGATGATAGTCATATTTGGGTGAGAGAGAAGAGCAATCTTTGTCGCTTCAACACCGTCAATAATTGGTAATTTAATATTAATAAAAATAATATCGGCATCAATTGTGTTTATAGTTTCGAGAAACTCTTTTCCATTAGATGCTTCAGCAACAATTTCTACTCCTCCAATACTCGAAAAAATTTCTCCGAGTGCTTTTCTGAAGAATTTGTTATTGTCAACTAATATTACTTTTTTTATTTTCACTTTCATTTTTTATTAATTACGAAAGCAAAAGTATTTCAAGAATCATGGCCGGGCAAGAGTGAAAAACGCAATTATATTTTCAGGTAGAAACACCTAATTAATATTTTTAACAATCTGAATAATTGTGCAATAAAAAAATAATTCTATGAAAACAGAAACTGATTTTTTCGAAAAAGGATTAAGGCCTTTGTTGTTGTTAGTTAATTAATAGTATATTAAGGTAGAGAAAATTTAATGTTTTTTTATAAAAAAAATCTAAACCATTTTTTTTAGGGTGTTTTCCCCCGCAAAATTTATACGGAATTTACGTATTTGGATGGAAAATTCTAAAAATTAGGACTGGAATTTTCTTAAAAATTTAGTTTTGAAAAAAAAAGTGAAGAAAAAATATGTTATTACAGATTTGGCCGGACCTGCATAGCCATAACACTTTCTTTATTTTTTCTTTTGAATTACAAAAACAAATTTTTTCTTGAACCGATCACGTAATAAATAGATTACATAAAAATACGGAACAAGCATAGCAATTGAAATCAAGGCTGAAATGCCTTCATTTTCGGTTAGATTTACTAATACTATCAAAACAATAAACATGATTAGAAACGGAAGCACATAAGCAAGTAATACTGCCTGAGAGCCTAATGATTTTTTCATCAAGACTGTAACTTCTTCACCTATTTTAAAATTGATTCCGGGTTGATGATTGACCTCAACAATTTTTTCTTTCATTTCCGAAACATTGCACATTCCCTTCACTTTACAGGATGAGCAGGCAGAGTGAGAAATGATGCTTACCAATATTTTTTCATTATTAATTTCAGAAATTATTCCGCTGTGATGAATATCATCAAATTTTCCAGTCATTTACTAAGATTAATTTTTTATTAGAATTTTTTCGAAAAGCTATTTTATTTTCTATCCTTAACTGGAATATATTTATCCATTTGGAGATTTGTTTGCTCGAGATTTGCCGCCTGTATTGTTAAAAAACCATTTGCGTCAACAGAAACCGACATCAAGTATTCGGGTTCATTCGACGTTTGTTCGTAATTAATATAGGTGATCCCTTTTAAATCATCAGGAGGTGTATTCCCATATTTTTCGGCATCTTTCTTTTGTCTTTTTATCAAATTATGAATTTTTAACCAACTTTTGCTTACAGGAATATTTGCATTTTCAGCAATTATTTTTGCTTGCTTTAATGCGTTTTCATATTGACCCTCGTAAACAAAAGTAATTGAATTAAAGCCTTCTGATGGATTATTGATGGAAGTCATCAATGATTTTTCAGAAACTAAAGTCATATTGCGAGGTTCGGCTAAACCTAATTGATTTGCCCAAAATGGAATTTTTTCTATATTTGATACTGATTTTTTTGCCGCTTCATAATTATCGTTTCTGCTATAATATTTGTCAGTAATCTTTTTCATTTCTTCTTCAGAAATCTCACCTGAATTAACCCTTTTCTCAAGATCCAGTAATTGTTGCTCCATGTTATCAATGGTTTCCATCTTTTCATTAAAATCATTCATTGACTCATTAAGCGTTTGTATAGAATTCTTTACTGAGTCCTGTTTTTCGTCATTAGTTTCAACTGCCGGTTGATCGTAAAGATTCATACACGACTGGGTGAAAAAAATAATTATTGCTGATATTAATAAACAGAATGTTGATTTTTTCATTTATTTATTTTTTGTTTACCGGTATTTTAATGTTTTGCAATTCAATATTTTTTATTCATTTAATAAAGCTAAATTAAATATCTTTTTTTGAAAACAAAGTTATGAATAAAATACATTAGTTGTTTTTGTAAAAACTTTTTACTTTTTGTTATCAACGGAATTATATAAAGCATCTCTTTCAACAGGTATTCGGCCGGCTTGTTTTATTAGGGTTTTTAATTCATCGGTGTTCAACGAAGGATTTTTGTCTTCGGCACCTGCAAGAGAGTAAATTTTTGTTGAATCATTGATTGTTCCATCAAAATCATCAACCCCGAATGATAATGAAATTTGTGATAATTCACGTCCTATCATTGGCCAATAAGCTTTAATATGAGGGAAATTATCTAAAAAAATTCTTGAAACGGCATAGTTTTTTAAGTCTTCAATTACCGAAACTTCACTAATATTTGACATTTCATTATTGGAATTTTTAAATTTTAATGGAATAAAAGCATTGAATAAAGAGGTTTTATCTTGTAAATTTCTAAGTCGGTTTAAATGATCTATCCGATCTGAATAATTTTCTAAATGACCGTAAAGAATTGTAGCATTCGACGGAATACTTAGACTATGTGCAACTTCATGAATTTCTAACCATCTTTTTGAATCGGATTTACTTTTGCATATCTTGCTTCTAAGTTTCTCATTAAAAATTTCGGCTCCTCCCCCGGGTATTGAGTTAAGCCCGTAATTTTTCAACTCTTTTAAACCTTCAAATAATGTCATCCCCGACAATTTTATCATGTAATCAAGCTCGACAGCCGTAAAAGCTTTAATATGAATATTTGGTCGAATTTCTTTAATTCTACTAATAATATTTCCATAATAAAATAAATCACGCTCAGGATGAACTCCTCCGACAATATGAATTTCCCGGATATTGGCATCAGATTTTTTAACAATTTCAATTATTTCATCTGGTGAATACTCCCATCCGTGCCCGGCATTTCTTTCTGAATATGAACAGAATTTACAATCGTGAATACATTTATTCGTCGGCTCAATATGCAGGTTTCTAATATAATAAGTATAGTTTTTATTTTTCTTCTCACGAATATAATTTGCTAATATTCCAAGAAATCCCAGGCCAGCCTCTTTAAATAAAGATAAGGCTTCTTTCTCGGAAATTCTTTCTGAATTAAAAACTTTTTTTGCAATGCGCATTAAGCCTTTTGAAACTGAGGACTGCGAAAGCAAACTTAGATTTTCTTGTTCTGTCATGATTGTTATTGCAAATATTCACACTTTATTTTAATGTTATAATAAAAATGGTTAAATGCTTATATTGTAAATTAGAATACTTCTTTTTTTATAAACAATTTAACAATTCAGATTTCTATACGACTTATCTTGAATCATGCATACTTTCCTAATTATTTAATTAGATATGCTTTAAGATTATAGGTTTCCTCAGAGCAAATGATCTGAATCAAATACATTCCCCTGTTGTTTTCCGCAAGATTAATTTTATAATTTGTTGAATTAATCGCTCTCCAATAAAAAGGAACTTCTTTTCCGAGCATATTAAAAACATTTATTTCTACATCATTACGTTCCTGAATGCCGAGATAAATATCGACTTCTCCACTTGTAGGATTTGGTGCTATTGTTGGTCGAACCGTAATAAATTTACAAACGGAATCTTGGCTAATATCATTTTTTACAAGTAAACAAGCCTTAAATTTTCCGATTTGCCCATAAAAAATACCGGAGGGATTTTGTTTGTAGGAAATTGAAGGTAGAGCGCCTTCAAAAGTCCAACTCCATTCATCAGGGTCTCCGATGGAAATGTCTTCAAACGAAAGATTTACTCCTACGGGAATTACTAAAGTGTCGGCTTTAAAATTTGCAATCAGATTTTCACAAACATCAGTACCATCAAGTTGATTAACACCTTTATTAATTGGATCAAGCCAATATTTCAGTTGGGTGGTACTATCCTCACCACATAAATCCCATGAATATGAAAATTTCCCAAAAAAATCGGGATCAGTTTTATTGTCACACGTTGCTTGCCCGCCTGTAAGTGTACCAATTACACGTCCGAGATTATCATATAAAGGGCAACCTGACGAACCTCCTTCTGTTACACCATGCCCGTTTTCAGTTTCAGCCCATTTTACTTTCCAGAAATGATCAATAGTACTCGGTATGCCGTTCCACATAGAAGAAATTGTTGGAGTAGTATAAGTGGATATTTTTTTTATATCTCCTTCGGGGTGGTGAATTGCTGTTCCATTTGGACTGGATAAATTATTTATATTCCAACCTCCAAAATATGGATTATAAGACGAAGGAACCCCATGATTTAGTAGCACAAGAAAAAAATCTGAACCTCCCTGCCAAGCAAAACTTGCTTTTTTTGTTGCTCCAACAATTGTATTTGATGAAGGTTCTTCTTGAGGATTTGGGCAATCGGCAGATTCGTAATTGAAATAAAAAATCCATTGACTTATATCATCTTCTGTTGAATATCTTCCGCAATGATCGGCTGTTAGAAAATATGGCATACAGTCTTCCAAAGTATTATTCACTAATGAACCTGTACACCAAGTCGTACCCTTAATCATAATTCTGGCAACACTCCTTTTTTGATTTTGCCAATTATCTCCTTCGGAGCAATTCACATTAACCTCGCAAGGACCGGAACCACCAAAATCATCAGTTCCTTTTGTGAAAAGAAAATCAACAGATCGGTAAGCATATGATATTTCGGAAATACCGATTTCAGGTTTTTCATAAACTCCATAAGGCTGAAAATACTCTAAAATTGTTGTTTCCCCTTGAATTAATTCAGTTGCAAATAATTTATTTTCAGGATTATTTACTTCTGTAAACGCTCCAATTACTTGTGATTTGTCTTCATTATATAAAAATAATTGCCCGCCTTGAGGAATATGGAAATTATTATAATAAATCCCAATTGCCAGAGCATCCTCGGAAGTAATTTTTAACCTCCAAATACGGCCTTTTCCCGGAATATCTGTCCATGTACCTGAGTTGATTATATCGAAATTCACTTCGAGAAGTTTTGCAAATCTTAAAGGAGTGGCTTGTTTATCATTCTCGGCATCTTCAATCAATAATTGCTCAACATTTGGTTTTTGCACAATCATTTCCTGAAAATCAGTCTTTAAATTATTTGATTTAAAACTTGGTGGAGTTCCTCCCTGGCTGATCTGTGCAATAAGTAGGCTATTAAATGAAACAAAAAATAAAAAAATTAAAGCTGTATATAAAGATTTCTTTTTAATTATAATCATAATATGTAGTTTATTCCAATAGAAAAACTTTTCTGATTGGATAATAATAATTAGTGTTTCACTATAACACTCGTTAATAATTTGAGGCAAATGTAAGAAATAAGAACGAATCCATTTCTAAAATAGTACTATTATAATTGATATGTCGTTTTTTTTCTAACTTTGACATTTTAATTTTAAAATTCTCAAAAATAAATTAAACTCTTAAATATGAATAAAATAAAAAAAACCCTAAGAGATTCTGCTAAAGCTCGATGGGGAATTCTGGTATTGGTCAGTTTCTTGATGGCTGCAAATTATTATTTTTATGATGCTTTATCTCCTTTAAAAGGTTTGTTGCAGGAAAAGCTTAATTTTTCTTCACAAGACTTTGGGCTTGTAGCCGGATTTTATGCTTTTCCGAATACATTTTTGTTGATGGCAATATTAGGTGGGATAATTCTTGATAAATTAGGAATAAGGCCAACAGGATTTTTGTTTGCGGTTTTCATGTTAATTGGAGCCGTTATAACAGCTTACGGAGCAACAGATTATTACCGAGAAGGTGGGTTTGGATATGGTTTAATGAATTCTTTTTGGTCATCATATTCTCCAGAACTAAAAATGATGTCATTAGGAATGTTGATTTTCGGATTAGGAGCAGAAACAAGTATAGTTGTTGCCAGCAAAGTCATCGTAAAATGGTTTAAGGGTTATGAAATAGCTTTGGCTTTTGCAATTAATTTAGGAATTGCCCGTATTGGAACTGCTCTGGCTTTTAATCTTTCTCCAAGATTATTATTTGAAGGTAACTGGACTTTCCCGATATGGTTTGCCGTAATGTTATTATTAATCGGTTTCGTTGGTTTTTTATTTTATTTAATGTTTGATGTAAAATTAGACCGCCAGCTTAAAACAAAAACCAGCCTGATTGATAAAGATGAAGAATTTCATATTTCAGATTTAGCAAAACTTTTCACTAATAAATCGTTTTTACTTATCACAGCATTGTGTGTTACGTTTTATGCAGGAGTGTTTCCTTTCCTGAAATATGCACCCGATTTTTTCTTTCACAAATATGGGGTCTCGCGAGAAACAAGTGGTGATATTGCTTCATTATTACCTTATGGAACGGTAATTTTTACACCTCTGTTTGGTTGGTTTGTTGATAAAAAAGGGAAAAGTGCCTCCTTAATGATTTACGGATCATTACTCTTATTAATTGTTCATTTATTATTCAGTTTTACATCATTTAACGTTTATGCATTAATGGTGTTGCTTGGTATTGCATTTTCCTTAGTACCGGCAGCAATGTGGCCGGCTGTTGCAAAAATAGTTCCCGAATATAGAATTGGAACAGCTTATGGGGCAATGTTTTCATTGCAAAATCTTGGGCTTTTTGGAGTACCGATTCTTGCGGGATATATGTTAGATGTTACAAATCCGGGTATTACACCCCAAATGATTGAAGAAGGTTCAAAACTATATTATACGCCTACTATTCTGATGTTTGCGGCTTTTGGTGTTTTGGGATTTGTTTTTGCACTTTTACTGAAACGTGACGATAAAACATCGGGGTATGGATTGGAATTGCCGTCGAATGCGAGTAAGGAAGAATGATGTTTTATTACAGTTTTTGGAAATAGTTCATTATTAAACTTAACTTGTTTTTTAATCATTGTATTTTATAATGAAAAGAATTATTTTTATTTTTCATGTTTTACTTATACAATCAATTCTTGTAGCACAGAATGACTTCAAAAAAATTGAACTTCCTATAAATTATGCTCGTAGTTTTGAGTTTATTAACAATGATGATAAAAATGCCTGCTTGTTTTTTAATTTGAGAGAGAGCTATTGCATTATGTTGCTTGATTCAAATTACAGGGTAATTGCTGAGTTTAAGGATAGATTCTATACTTCAATAAACCCTAAATTTGTTGGAAGTATTGCAAATGAAGAAAGGTTTGAGTTATTCTTCAAGCGTGTTGATGATGATGTCTTACTGGTCTTAATTATTGATATTGAAAGTAAAAAACTTACTCGTGTAAAAGATTTCAAAATTTGTGGCAAATCAGAAAAAAAGATCATTTATACCGGTTCCAATTATAGTGGAAATAGAATGATGACTATTTCATTAGATCAAAATGGAATAAATTTCAAGGAACATTTATTTGGTTTAAAAACCCAGGACTCCCATATTCAACTTAAGCCGGTGGATTATAATATTTTCAAAAAATTTGAAAATATTCAATTAGAATCTGATGGTGATTCATTAATTATGCTTTATAGAATCGAAAATATTAAAGAAAAACATCCTTACTACAAAATATATAATTTTGACATTAAAAGTGGATTATATAATACTTTTGATATTGTTTGTAACCAGAAGAAAAAGCAAGATGGCCTCCATTGTAGGTTTCACAAAGATATAGTATTTCTTGGTAATTGTCAATCAGATATTTTAATTTATGACAAATTAAATGGTGATTTGATTAAAGATTTTAATATGGATTGTAATTCTATTATAAGGGATGAAAATATAAAGATGTTAAGATACAGTTATAAATATGATTTGCCGAGGGAAAAGTTTGGACAAAAATATATATTCTTAACCGGAGAGGATAGAATAGACCTGCCATATCTAAATGGTTATTATAATTTCATAAAACATGATACAAATACTTATTTAAAAATTTTTTCCAGATTTTATTATGGTTATTATGGAGAATATTACAATACATTAATATATATTCCTTTTAACTGGGATGAAAAATCAATAATCAAAAATCTACCAGATTTTTTATTGCCATTTTATGATAATATAATTTATGAAATCGATATTCGACAATCAGAAAAAATTACTTTATCAGATCACTTTTGGGGTTTTAATAATGAATTGCTTTTTGGATACATGTTAAAAAAGTCCAAAGAATTTGTAATCGAAAAGGTTAAAGTCCAATAAAATTATTCCAAATTAAATTAAAAATAATAAAGATTGGAATAATGGAATAATGAAGGAAAATTACTGGTATTCAATATATAATAAGAATTACATAATTCCATTCTTAGATGAAAAAAATGAAATTTAATTTTCCGTTTTAAAGCCAGTTCAAAAAACCCATTTACCTTTTACTCATTTTAATATCAATTCCAGATTTATTATCAAATTTATTAAGCCTGTATTTGAAAGAAATCATAAAATACCTGCCAATTGTATTCGATTGACGTTCGAGCAAATAGTTCATCTCGCTTATTCTTTCAACACCTGTGTTCTTATCAAGAAAGTCAA
>CAZBSL010000019.1:0-24344 GCA_964494265.1 uncultured Bacteroidales bacterium | reverse complement strand
ATTCATCCTGCAAAGTTATTTTTTCACGGGAGATGATCGGATACCCCATTTAAATTAAAATCAGACCCTAAAAAAAATTATAATTTTTGTATTATTAATTATTTTTTTTTGTATTATTGCTATACTAAATCGGAAACCGCTTATCGGTAAAAAGTTTTTTTTATTAAGCTTGTTTGAAACAAAAGCTATTGCTGTTTTGAAAACAATAATTAAAAATAAAAACCACATAATCATTAACATAAAATATGATTATATACAGCTATTGATTGATGTTTTCGTTTTTGAGAAATTCTATTTGCTGCTGCAGAATAGCCTACTAAACTTTTGGAAACCCTATCTGCAACTGCAGAATGCCTCATCAAACCTTTGGAACACCTATTTGCAATTGCAGAATGCTTCACAAAACCTTTTTTATACCTATCTGCAACTGAAGAATGCCTCACTAAATCTTTGGAGAGCTTATTTGCAACTGCAGAACACCTCAAAACATCTTTTTAATACCTATCTGCAATTGCAGAATACCTTACTAAATCTTTTGAGAACCTATTTGCTGTTGCAGAATATTGTTTATAAAACCGATGAAAAACCTCAAATTATGCAAAATTGTATTTGATAAAATTGTATTAACAATTAATATTAACCTATTTATAAACTAAATTTTTAAAAAAATGAAACGAACATGGAAATTTTTAATCAACGTTTTCATAAACGTAACTAAGGGCAGCTATGTTAAAATGCTTAGCCTAATCAGCGATCATGAATCAAAGTTAAAGGCAAAAATGTCGGATGCCGACATTCAGGCATTAATTGAACGCACTACAAATGTAAAGAATGAACTTTCGGCAAAGTTTAATGCATGGAAATCAGCTAAGGGCACCTATGAGGGTGAAACATTGCGTTTCGGCAATCTATTGAATGAATTAAATGATGAAAAGATTTCGCGATGGGAAGCTATGGTAAGAATTGAGTATCCTGAACGATCGGCAGATTTCAGAATTATTTTTCCTGACGGACGTACAACGTTTAGGAAGGGTAATTACGAAACACGCATTGCCAAAGTAGGTGCACTGGCCCAAACACTATTAAATTACGAATCGCTGCTAACAGCACAGGGCGAAGTGGATGCCTTTTATAAAGAATTATTGGCCGCACGTGATGTTCAGCAACAAAAGGAGCAGCTTTCGGCTTCAAGTTCGGGCGAGTTGGAACAGGCACGAATTGCAGCAGGCGAAATAATGTATGCCAATCTCGGATACCTGATGAATAAATACTATCAAAACCCCAAAACGATAGAGGAGTTTTTTGAGTTGGAAAACATTCGCAGGCATGAAGGAAAGTCGAGCCCCGAGTCTTACGTAATTAGCATTGAGCCCAACACAACAACAGAGGCCGGAATAGTGTTCGATGAAAACGACGTTTTCAGGTTTAATAATATTAGCGATGTTACTTTATATGCTTTTTCGGCTGCCACACCTGAGGCTACTTGCCCCGATAATGCAATAGTGATTGAATCCGGCAACGAAAAGTCGTGCCTCGCAAGCGAACTCGGTGATGCGGCAAATGATTACATATTAATAACAAATAAAAATACTGAAGTGCAAGGAGAGATTGAGATTTTGATAGTCTAATAAAGATAATAGTCAGGATGAAAATTATTTTAAGCTTGGAAATGAGGAGATATTTACATCTAAAGTGTGATTTATCACCTTAATTTGATGTATCTCGAAAATTAATATCGAATACCGTACGAAGCTTCCCCCGTACATGGAGTATCCTTGGAATACTGAATAATGAAGTTTTTCTTTGTGCCACTTTTAAAATTCTTTGAGTAGCTTTGTGTTATAGCTATACCACAGATTAGCACGGAGTAGCATAAAGCTACACAGAGAAAAATTCAGTATTAAGTACACAAAATTTTATAGCATTGAACAGCCCTGTCAATAATACCGGTAATTTTATTACTTTTGTTTTTTAGAATTAATTTTAAACAAACAACAAATGGCTAAAAATAATATACCTGACACTCAATCCGTAAATCTCCTTGGCCAAGGAACAGAAATTAACGGTGATATTATTTCAAATGGCGATTTTCGTATTGACGGAACTTTAAAAGGTTCAATTAAATCAAAAGGAAAAATAGTAGTTGGCCACACCGGAAAAATTGAAGGTGAGATGACCTGCAAAAATGCTGATTTATCAGGTGAAGTAAATGCAAAAATAACTATATCTGAGCTGTTAACAATGAAATCAACAGCTAAATTTTGTGGTGATATTATTACAAACAAACTCGCTATTGAACCCGGTGCAAAATTTTCGGGTTCATGTAAAATGGAAAATCAGGAAGCAGATGGTGCAAAATTCTCACTAAGAAATGAAAGAAACCGAATCAAAGAAAAAATTGCTTAAATCTTATGGCAAGTATTCAAGTATCGCCCTTCAAATGCTATTTATTATTCTTATCGGCGTTTTTGGCGGAATAGAATTAGACAAACTATTTGATTTTCAGTTCCCGGTTCTTACACTAATTTTATCCATATTATCAGTCGTTTTAGCAATTTATTATGTAACTAAAGGTCTTTTAAAAAGTAATAACCGAAAAAAGAATAATAAAAATTGATATATAAAAACCAAGCTAAAATTAAATGAAAGCAGGCTTTATTAAATTTGCTAAAAACACATTCTTCTTTTCACTAATTCTTGCAATAATTTGTTTTACAATTAGTTTTTTTCTTCCTGCAAAATATTTAACACCAAGCTTTCCCTATTTATTTATCTTTTTCTTTGCCATCACACTTGTTGTTCATTATATTTTAATGAAAGCAAGCGAGAAAAGAATGAGCAAGTTTGTAAATTATTTCATGCTTGCTACTTTCCTAAAACTAATGTTATATATTATGATATTAGTGATTTATGTTTTATTCAACAGGTTCGATGCCATACCGTTTATTTTAACTTTTTTCATCTTATATTTGTTTTTTACGGTTTTTGAAATAATATCAATACTTTCATTTATAAAAAGGGCAAATATGCAAACACCAAAAGCCAAATGCAAGAACTAAGCTCATTACCAAATGTCAGTAAACTTATTAAGCGCAAACTTAATGGTGTAAATATTTATCATGCTGAACAATTGAAAGAAATTGGAAGCAGAGAAGCTTTTACCAAAATTAAAACTGCTTATCCTAAATCATGTGTTTATTTTCTATTTCGACTGGAAGGTGCTGTTACAGATAAAAAATGGTATAGACTTGGAAAAGAGAAGGAAAAAGAATTGGGTGATTATTTTAAAAAATATTGGGAGTAATTTGTTCCATTCGTTTTTGTGATATTTTAAAGTATTCTTCATTCTGTTCAATTCCAATCCATTTTCGATTTAATTTTGCTGCTACACAGGCTGTTGTGCCAGTCCCGGAAAATGGATCAAGAACAATATCATCATGGTTTGATGATGCCCTGATAATCAATTCAAGCAAAACCTCTGGTTTTTGGGTAGGGTGTATTGCTCGACCATCTTCTCCACGAAATCTTTCTTTTCCTTGAACAATCGGAATTGATATAAAATCAAGAAAGTCTCTCATTTGTTTATCCTTACCTTCTTTTGTTTTATTGGGATTAAATTGTTTCACAGCTTCGTAGTTAAAAATCCAATTCTTGCCTTTTACAAACCAACAAACATATTCGGTTGAGTGAGTGAATGTTCGTTTGGTTATATTTGGCATTGCATTTGTTTTGTACCAAGTAATAATATTATTTAATTTTAATCCCAATCCTTTTGCCGAAGTAATAATTTCGGCAATATTATGTTGAGTACAAGATATGTATAAACTTCCATTTGGAATAAGAACATCTTTTATTCCAGTAATCCATTTTTCAGTAAAACTCATATAGTCACTATAATTAAAAGTATCCCATTTTTCATTCATTTTAAAAAACGGGCCGCCTGTAGTATTGTTTTTTAAATTTAGTGCTTTTCCGGAAAGATTATAAGGTGGGTCGGCATAAACTAAAGGTATTGATGCAGGAAATATTTTATCTTCTAAAATCTTTAAGCAATCACCATGATATATGATATTCGTTTTCATGTGTTTAAAAATTGAACCATATAAGGAAATATAAGGAAAAGGGTTGAAATATATTAATCATTTTTAATTCAATTTTTCATTAATATCTGTTTACGTTTTACCAAACCCATTGAAATCGTTATCAAAAGAAACAATATTGATATTAAACCACAAATCCTTCCTATATAATCACCATAATTTACATAAACTGTTTTCTTTGAATTAAGATATAATTCACGCTTGATTACATCTCCAACCCCATATTTTGTTTCTTGCAAAACATCACCTCGTTGGTTAATAAAAGCTGAAATACCTGTGTTTGCCGAACGAGCTATGCTTCGTCGGGTTTCAATTGCTCGTAAAACGGAGAATGACAAATGCTGCTTGTGTCCAGGAGTATTTCCCCACCAAGCATCGTTTGTAATTACAAAAATTATATTTGCACCGTTTTTAACAAATTCGGTAACAAACTCACCATAAACAGATTCATAGCAAATTATTGCGGCAATTTTTACAGAATCTTTTAATGAATTATAAACTTTAGGTTCGGTATCAATTCCCAGGCTACCAATTGTTCCACCTAAATCAATAGCAAAACTTTCTAATGGTTTTAATAATTTAGGAAATGGCATTTTTTCAACGCCGGGAGTTAGTTTTGATTTATGATATAATTCAAGAGGCTTTGAACTTTCGATAAAAACTGCCGTATTAAAAGCATCATAATATTTTTCTGAATCAATAAATTTTCTTGCAGAGGAAGATATTTTTTCATCTTCCTTAAAAATTTTCCTTGTTGAAGCACCAATAACAAAAGTCAGATCAGGATAATTATTAACAAAAACATCAAGACTGTCAATACTTCTAAAATATTGAATATCACTTTCCCAAATCCTTTCACCAATATTATAATTCGGTTGAATTGATGATTCAGGAGCAATTACAAAATCTGTCAAACTATCAACTTCTTCTCTTGCTAAATTTAATATCCGATGAATTGCATCTTCCGGTAAAAAATCGAATTGTTCATTGTATGGGTCAATATTTGGCTGAATAGCCACAACTTCAACAGTTCGATTTTTTTCATCATAAGAATGATAAATTATAAAAGAAATAATTATTGGAACAAGAATTAATAAAACTACTATTGATGAAGAAATAATTAAGCTTTTTTTAGTTGATAAGGCTTTTAATTTCAACAAAAGCATATAAATGAAAATATTAACTATAATCACCCACAATGTACCTCCGAATGCTCCTGTAAATTCATACCATTGAATCCATTTATGATAAGAAGCAAAACCATTTCCAAGGTGCAGCCAAGTCCACGACAAATCCCAGTCGAGATGGAGATATTCAAAACAAATCCAATAGAATATCAAAACAAAATATGCTTGTTTATCAGTATATAAAACTCGTTTTGTAAAATGATAAAAATAAAAACAAATTGCCATAAAGAAAGAATTCGCAGCAACTGCCAAAATCATTCCAACTCCGGTTGAATAAACTATCCAATAGGTTGTTAATAAGTTCCAAATAAAAAATGCCGGATACACATAAAAAAATACTGAAAATTTACTAAAATTATTTTTGTTTTTAGAAATGTAATCTTCAATAAAAAGCAAAGGAACAAATGCCATAAATAAAAAACCTGGGAAACCATTAACAGGCCACCCTAACGTAAATAAAAGTCCTGAAAAGACTGAGAGTAATAGTAAGTGAAATTTCTTCATTAATTGAATGAATTAAATTTAAACAACAAATTTATTCAATTGTTTTTAGTCTTCTGAATAAAGCTCATATAAAAAATCATTAAAAGGATATCTTTTTATGTGAATTCTTTTCACTTCATCATATACTAATTCCTTTAATTCTTCAATATTAATCTTTTTCTTTGCAGAAATAAAAATACACGGTTTGCTAATTTTAGCCATCCACGATTTTTTCAAATCATCTAAGCTGTAGTTTTCTTTTGTAACAGGTGTAAGATCATCAAGTTGTTTTTCAACGAAAGTATATGCATCAATTTTGTTAAAAATAATTATTGTAGGTTTGTTACCGGCTCCGATATCGGCGAGCGTAGAATTAACTACATTTATTTGCTCCTCAAAATCGGGGTGAGAAATATCAACAATGTGAATTAACATATCGGCTTCTCTGGTCTCATCTAAAGTTGATTTAAATGATTCAACGAGGTTGTGAGGAAGTTTTCGGATAAACCCGACTGTGTCGGAAAGCAAAAAAGGAAGATTTTTAATAACTACTTTCCTGACTGTTGTATCAAGGGTTGCAAACAATTTATTTTCAGCTAATATTTTCGACTTGCTTAACAAATTCATCAGAGTCGATTTACCAACATTTGTATACCCTACAAGTGCAACACGAATTAATTTTCCTCGATTTTTCCTTTGAGTTGCTTTTTGCTTATCAATCTGAACAAGTTTCTTTTTTAGTAATGCTATTTTATCTCTGATTATTCTTCGGTCAGTTTCGATTTCAGTTTCACCGGGGCCTCTCATTCCAATACCTCCGCGTTGTCGTTCAAGATGGGTCCACATACGAATCAGGCGTGGGAGAAGGTATTCATATTGTGCAAGTTCAACCTGTGTTTTTGCATGAGCAGTTCTTGCATGCTTTGCAAAAATATCAAGTATCAAATTATTTCGGTCTAAAATCTTACAAGATAAAATTCTTTCGATATTTCTTAGTTGCGAAGGAGATAATTCATCATCAAAAACCACAAGGTCAATTTCTTCAGTATCAACATATTTTTTAATTTCCTCAAGCTTCCCCGAACCGACAAAAAAACGTTTATCCGGCAAATAAAGTTTCTGAACAAACTTTTTAATGAGAATACCCCCGGCAGTTTCTACCAGAAAAGCAAGCTCATTAAGATATTCATTAACTCTTTCTGAGTTCTGATTTTTAGAAATTAAACCTATTAAAACAGTTTTTTCGTTTCTTTGAGAAAGTTGAATTGGTTCTGGCATTAAAAATGTTTAATATATTATTCCCTGTTTCCGCTTTTTTCTATCTGATTTTGTCATAAAATATACGGAAACTATAAGGAGGAAAAAATAAACCGGAATTGCAGTAAAATTATGTGCTACAAATAAAAAGAATAATATTTTATATGTACTTGCAATAAAAATCAGAAAAAACCCAAATAAGTTAAAATTACTATTATTGATAATAATAATTATTGCAAATATTATTAAAAATAATACTATTATTACTCCTTGCACAAAATAAGTTGGGAAATTACCCTCAAAATCAATGGTTATAACAAAATCATATAGAAATGGCAAAAGGAAAATAATTACGCCAAGTTTTAATAAATAATAGATTGTTGTTGATTGTGTCATGTCGAAACTTATTTTAATTATTAAAATGCTTTAAATCCAATAATTTCTCTGACTTCTTTAATAGTTTTCGAAGCACTTTCTCTGGCTTTTTCGGCCCCTGCTTTCACAACTTTTCTCAAATAATCATTATCTTTTGAAAGATTTTCGATTTTTTCTTTAAAAGGGCTACAAAATTCAACCATATCCTCGGCCAACTGTTTTTTTAACTCTCCGTATCTGATTTCACATTTATTATAAAGTTCATCAAAGTGAGCAACAACTTCAGGTGAAGAAACTACTTCAAGCAGAGTGAAAAGATTTTTTATCGGCTCAGGCTTTTCCTGGTTCATTTCAACAGGGCCGCTATCTGTAACTGCTCTCATAACTTTCTTTCTGATGGCTTTTTCATTATCCGCCAAAAAGATTGCATTTCCTTCCTCTTCAGATTTCCCCATTTTTCCTACTCCGTTTAATCCTGGAATTTTCACCAGGGCTTGTCCGAAATTATACGCAGACGGAATAGGGAAAAAGTCGGTTTTATAAATTCTGTTGAACCTTCTGGAAAATGTTCGCATCATCTCAAGATTTTGTTCCTGATCCTTTCCAACCGGCACTTTTGAGGCCTTATGAATAATTACGTCTGCTGCCATCAAAGTTGGATATGTCAACAATCCGGCATTAACATTTTCGGGATGTTTTCTGACTTTTTCTTTAAATGAAGTACATCTTTCTAATTCACCAAGATATGCATTCATGTTCAGCAAGAGATATAATTCAACAATTTCAGGCACATCACTCTGAATGTAAATTGTTGATAGTTCAGGATCTAAGCCTGCCGCTAAATATTCGACCAAAACCTGTTTTACATTTCCATGTAAATCATTTGGAGTCGGGTGAGTTGTTAAAGAGTGATAATCTGCAATAAAAAAATAACATTTATTTTCTTTTTGCATTTTAATAAAATTCTTGATGGCACCGAAATAATTTCCCAAGTGCAAATTTCCGGTTGGCCTTATTCCGCTAACTACTATTTCCATGGGGCAAAAATAAGAAAAAAAACTCTAAAGTTTTATTTCATCGTTATTCTTGTTGAAAATATGATATTCCAGAAAATCGTAGGATGGCATTTGTTGAAGGCTGATCCATTTTTTGTATTTAAAAAACCAATTCACACGAATTGAAAAAATTCCTTTTGTAAAATAAGCAAAAAGAAATGGGTGAAAGGCAATTGATATCTTCTTTTCATTTTGATCCCGAAGCAGATATTTAATGTTACTTTCAATTTCATCCGATAGAAGAATGCTTGGTTTTATTTCGCCGCTCCCATTACAACAAGGACATTTTTCAATTATGTCCATATTCATTTCTGGCCTGACACGTTGCCTTGTGATTTGTACCAAGCCGAATTTACTTGGTGGAAGGATTGAATGCCTCGCTCTATCTTTAGACATCTCGTCTTTAAGTTTTTGGTATAATTCTCTTCGATGTTTACCCTCAAGCATGTCCACAAAATCGATAACAACGATCCCACCCATATCTCTTAATCTAAGTTGACGGGCAATTTCGCTTGCTGCCTCAAGGTTTGTTTCCAAAGCGTTCATTTCCTGATCGTTCTTTTTATTAACCCTATGACCGCTGTTTACATCAACGACATGCAAAGCTTCAGTATGTTCAATAATTAAGTAAACACCGCTTTTAATTGTTACATTTCTTCCAAATGAATGTTTTATTTGCTTCTCAATCCCGTAATACTCGAAAATTGGCGCCCTCCCCTTATATAACTTAACTATATCAATCTTTTGTGGTGCAATAGTCGCAAGATAATTTTTTGTTTCCTCGTACAAAATTTGGGTATCAACAACAATACCGTTGAACGACTCATTAAGCATATCTCTTAATATTACAGCCGTTCGATCAAGTTCGCTGACGATTCTTTTTGGTGCAATTGAATCTGCCAATTTCTCAGTCAGATTATTCCATTTCTCAATTAAATTACGTAAATCAATATCTAAATCAGCAACACGTTTGTTTTCAGCTACTGTACGGATAATGACCCCGAAGTTATTTGGTTTAATACTCAGAATTAATCTTTTCAGACGATTTCTTTCATCAGCATTTTTTATTTTTTGAGAAATAAAAATCTTATTTGAGAATGGGACTAAAATAAGATATCGGCCTGCTAAAGAAATTTCTGAAGATATTCTCGGGCCCTTTGTTGAAATTGGTTCTTTAGCAATTTGGACTAAAATTTGGGAATTTGCGCTGAGAATTTCAGTAATTTTTCCGGTTTTTTCAATGTCTTTCAGCAAAATAAATTTCTCAATTGAAATGTTTTTTACTGATTTTGACATTGAAATCTTAGTAAACTTTTTTAGGGAATTTATTTGAGGACCTAAGTCAAGATAGTGCAGAAATGCATCTTTCTCATACCCCACGTTTACAAATGCAGCATTTAAACCGGGAAGTAATTTTTTTACCTTTCCAAGATAAATATCACCTACGGCAAATCGAGTATTGGTTTTTTCTTTATGTAACTCAACCAATAACTTTTCTTCAAGTAAAGCTATATTAACTTCCGAAGAACTTGAATTAATAATTAACTCCTTATCCACTCCAATATCTTTATTTCATTCTCTCTATTAATGAATCATCTCATCAATAATCAACTGGGAAGAGGTAGTTGTAAGATTTTTACAAAAAAAATTACTACGTGATACATTGAAATCTCAAGCATCACGTAATAATTAAATTTTTTAACAAAATGCGATTAAAGAAATATTATTTCTTTTTATGTCTGTTTTTTCTTAAGCGTTTTTTTCGCTTATGCGTCGACATTTTATGTCTTTTTCTCTTTTTCCCGCTTGGCATTTTTTACTTAACTTTACTTTTTACTTCGTTTACAAATGTTTTTGCAGGTTTGAAAGAAGGAATGTTATGAGCAGGAATAATAATTGTGGTATTCTTTGAAATGTTCCTTCCTGTTTTTTGTGCTCTTTTCTTAATCACGTAGCTTCCAAAGCCTCTCAGATAAACATTTTCTCCATTAATCATGGCACCTTTTACCGATTCCATAAAGGCTTCTACAGTTGCTTGAACTGCAACCTTTTCAACTCCAGTTTTATTAGCAATGTCTGCTATAATTTCTGCTTTTGTCATGGTTTTCTTTTTTTAATTAATTGATAATTACATTAATAATTGGATTGCAAAAATAACTTTTTTTTTAAAAACTATAAAAAAAAATATTTTTTTTTCCTTATTTATCAACATTTTCTGTAGAATCTCTGCATGTCTTTAAAAACCACACTATTGTATTGTCTTGTTATACTGCACATTAACAATGTCAAAGCCTATCTATTAACTGTTTTGTTTAGTTAATAAATTGTTAATATTTTTTTATAAAAAATTTAAAAAAGCTCAGAATTCTCTACAGTTTTATTGAAAACCGGGTTGTTCTACTTAACAAACGCCTTAATTTTATATTTTCAAAAATATAATGTTATTGTATGTTATGATTTTTTTTACAAAAATCTTTTGCTAAAACACAATATTAATTTTATTTTTTTGAGTTTTGTGAGTTTTTATCTATTTTTGTATTATTATAAACTTATTAACAACAAAATATTATGGCAGGAATAAATAAAGTAATTTTAGTGGGGAATTTGGGCAAAGACCCTGAAGTAATGACTTTTGAAAACGGAGTTAAAAAAGCCACAGTTTCATTAGCTACAACAGAAAGCTATAAAAATAAAGAAGGTAATTGGGTTGACCAAACCGATTGGCACAATGTTGTGCTTTGGAGATGGCTTGCTGAAAAGAATCTAATTAAGGGTGATCAGGTTTATTTGGAAGGAAAAGTAAAAACTCGATCCTATGACGACAAAGATGGTAATAAGAAATATGTTACTGAAATAGTTGCCGATAAAATTCTTAAATTAGGACGTAAGGAACAAACAAAAGCGGGATATAATGAAATAGAAAATGCCCCTATACCTGAACAATCTGGCCCGGAAGATGATTTACCATTCTAAATGAATTAAAATTTTGAATGAATTAGTGAAAATTTTCGAAAGCAAAATCACTATTAATCAATAAATATAAATTCAAAATTCACATTTTCAAAAACTATAATAAAACTTTAAACAAATGTATTGATCACTCATTTAATGATGTTTGTTTAAAGTTTTATTAGTGGAAATTTTTGTAATTTTACGCACTGAAAAAAGATTTTTTTTCAGTAGAATTTAATTCTTATAGTTTGGTAGAAACTGATACAGAACCATATTTAGCGATAGTATTTACTTTTATAAATCTATCAATAAATCTACTATCTTCAGGCATAATTATCAGCCTTATATTAATGGTGTTTTTACTTTTTTGTTCTGCAATGGTTTCAGGTTCTGAAATTGCTTTTTTTTCGCTTTCGCCATCACAATTAGAACATCTTTATTCAGATGGTTCAAAAAAAAACAAGCAGGTAATTCAATTATTTGAGGCACCTAAAAGATTATTGGCTACAATTTTGATCTCTAATAATTTTGTAAATGTTGCTATTGTAATTTTATCAACTTTTATAACCAACTCTCTTTTTAGTTTTTCTGAATATCCAATCATTACTTTTGTTTTTCAGGTTGTTACTGTAACATCGTTGATTTTGCTTTTCGGCGAAATAATTCCCAAGATTTATGCAACTCAATATCCTTTGAAATTTGCTTATTTGATGGTAAAACCAATTCTGATACTGAGAAGTTTTTTTTACCCTCTAAGCTCATTATTAGTTAATTCTACAAATTTAATTGATAAACGAATAAAACGAAAAAGTCATAATATTTCGATGAGCGAACTCTCGAAAGCTATTGATATAACCTCAGATGAAACCACTCCCGATGAGGAGAAAAAAATGTTGAAAGGGGTTGTAAAGTTTGGGGATATTAATGTTAAAGAAATAATGA
The DNA here is from genome assembly GCA_964494265.1 of uncultured Bacteroidales bacterium. Classification (GTDB taxonomy): domain Bacteria; phylum Bacteroidota; class Bacteroidia; order Bacteroidales; family JAEINX01; genus JAEINX01. The sequence continues at coordinate 11,993 of CAZBSL010000019.1, read as the reverse complement.
AGGCCCGGGTTGATGTTACTGCAATTGACACTATTACAAAGTTTGATACTTTAATTGAAACTATAATATCTTCAGGATATTCAAGAATACCAGTTTTTTCAGAAACATTCGATAATATAAAAGGGATTTTATATGCAAAAGACCTTCTCCCCCATTTAAAAGAAAATAAAGATTTTGAATGGCAAAGTCTTGTCAGAAAAGCTTTTTTTGTACCTGAAAGTAAAATGATTAATGATCTATTACATGAATTTCAGGAGAAAAAGATACACCTTGCAATTGTTGTTGACGAATATGGAGGAGTTTCGGGAATTGTTACACTTGAAGATATAATCGAGGAAATTGTAGGCGAAATTAATGATGAATTTGATTATTCAAGAGATGAAAATATACATTCAAAATTAGATGAAAACAATTTTATCTTCGAAGGAAAAACACTTCTGAACGACTTTTGTAAAATTACAGGCATCGACAGTAAAACTTTTGAAGAAATAAAAGGTGAATCTGATACACTTGCCGGATTAATACTTGAAATTGAAGGCGAAATCCCACAAAAGTCGTCTATTATCAAATTTCAAAATTTTATATTTGAAATTGAAGCCGTTGATAATAGGAGAATACAACAAATTAAAGTAAAAATTTTAGAAAAAAACCAAGCAAACCAAGAGAAATAAATGAAGAATGATTCAGATTTTATTAAAATGAGTCTTATGAAATACTTTAAATTTTTATTTCCGTTTATTGTATTGGTTTTTTTATTTAATTCATGCGGTGGCGACTATATTCCAAAACCAAGAGGTTATTTTAGAATTGACACTCCTGAGAGAAATTACATTTTATTAGATACAACTTTTCCTTATGCTTTCGAGTACCCTGCCTTTTCAAAAATTTTATCTGACCCTCACGCTCCAAATCAAAAATATTGGATTAATATTGATTATCCAAAATTTAAAGGACGAATACATCTTTCCTACAAAAAGCTTGATAATAATTTAAGAAAATATTCAGAAGATTCAAGAAAACTTGTTTTAAAACATATCCCGAAAGCGAGTTCTATTCAAAGCAAAATAATAAACATAAAAGAAAACAATGTTTATGGTTTAGTATATAATATTCAGGGTGTTGGCGCTGCATCACCCTATCAATTTTATCTTACCGACAGTTTAAATCATTTTGTCAGAGGAGCCTTATATTTTCACACTTCTCCAAATAATGATTCCTTAGCTCCTGTAATTGAGTATATTATTTCTGATATCGATCACTTGATTGAAACTTTTTATTGGAAAAATAATGATGTCTGCCGGATAAAATCATCTTTTACAAAATAGCTATAGAAAACTTCTTTTGCAAAGAATTTATTTTTGAAATTTCCCAACAAACTCATCAATCGCTTTTTCATCAATCTTTGAAACCGTGGAAGAATATTCCGAAACTTTTTTAACGATAGTTTTTTCAAGAAAATTCATTTTCTCAAAAACAAATTCGCCTCCAAAAAGTCCGTTGGCAGATGAATGATTTCTTAAATCTTCAGGAAATGAATTATTAAATTGCTCAATCCTTTTTTCATCTTCATACATGCAACATAAAAACAACGCGATTTTCTTATGTAGAAGAATATTCATGTTTTTTTCAATGAGTTTTGTAATTCTTTTTTGTATCGTACCAACATGAATAGAACCACCAATTATTATATCTGCATATTTTGAAATATCAGGTGATTTTTTCTCCTTTAAATTTATAACATCTATTTCTGAATTAATTAGCTTGGTTTTAAGCATTTCAACCATTTTTTCGGTTGATCCGTGCTTACTCATATATATAATTGCTGTTTTCATTTAATAAAGTTTCATTTTTAAGTACAGATTTATTTTTCAAAATTAGGAAAATTTTGAAAAGCATTTAATATCCCTATGTTTTATGAGAAACACTTTTATATTTTTAATTTGAACACTTAGAAAATCTTATAATCATAACTCATTCATATTATTGCCTCAAAAAGTCATCCTTATTAAATTGTGAATACACTAAGTTTTTCAATAATTTTTGATTGAAAAATTACAGATTTTAACAAAATGTTTGCAGTAAAATAATATATTTGTACTTTTTTCTATATTTAAACTTATGATTTTATCAAATAAATATTAAATGAAAAAACGACCAATCAAATTTAGCTTATTATTTCGCGACATGTGGCAATCCTCGGGGAAATATGTTCCCAGAGCTGATCAATTGATAAAAATCGCACCGGTAATTATCGAAATGGGTTGTTTTGATAGAATTGAAACCAATGGTGGCGCCTTTGAACAGGTTAACCTTCTTTATGGTGAAAACCCGAATAATGCTGTCAAACAATGGACTAAACCTTTTAACGAAGCCGGCATTCAAACCCACATGCTTGAAAGAGCTTTAAACGGTATTCGTATGTTTCCGGTTCCGGCTGATGTCAGAAAACTAATGTATAAAGTCAAGAAGGCCCAAGGTGTTGACATTGCAAGGTCATTTTGCGGATTAAATGATCCTCGTAATCTGGAACTTTCTATAAAATATGCCAAAGAAGCAGGAATGATTTCACAGGTTGCTTTAAGTATCACTCATTCAAAAATACATAATGTTGAATATTATATGAATGTGGTTGATAAAGCTGTTGAATATGGAACTGATGAAATTTGTCTAAAAGATATGGCAGGCGTGGGTAGGCCGGTAACTCTGGGAAAATTAGTAAAGGCAATTAAAGAAAAATATCCACACATTATAGTTCAATATCATGGTCATTCAGGGCCGGGTTTTTCAGTAGCCTCAACTCTTGAAGTTGCAAAAGCAGGAGCCGATTATATTGATGTTGCCATGGAACCGCTTTCATGGGGAATGGTTCATCCCGATGTAATTACAATTCATGCCATGCTTAAAGATGCCGGTTTCGATGTGCCAGATATAAATATGAAAGCTTATATGGAGGCTCGGGCGCTGACTCAGAGTTTTATTGATGATTTCCTCGGATATTTTATTAATCCTAAAAACAGATATCTTTCTTCCTTAATGGTTCAATCTGGACTTCCGGGTGGAATGATGGGCAGCTTAATGGCTGATTTAAAAGGTGTTCAAGACGGAATAAATTATTCTCTTAAAAGTAATAATCAAAACGAACTTTCAGAAGATGGACTGCTTATTAAACTTTTCGATGAAGTGGCTTTTGTTTGGCCAAAACTCGGCTATCCTCCTTTGGTAACCCCTTTCAGTCAATACGTTAAAAATGTTGCATTGTTAAATATTGTTCAACTTGCAAAAGGAGAGGAACGATATTCAATGATGGATGATAACACATGGAACATGATTCTTGGTAAAGCCGGTCAACTTCCAGGCAAATTAGCTCCTGAAATTATTGAACTTGCCAAAGAAAAAGGAAAAAAGTTTTATACGGGTGTTCCGCAAGATGCTTATCCCGATCAACTTGATAAATTTCGTCAAGAAATGAAAGAAAAAAATTGGGATGTTGGCGAAAATGAAGAAGAATTATTTGAATTCGCAATGCACGAAACCCAATACAGAGATTATAAATCAGGACTTGCAAAAACAAGATTTGAAGAAGAACTGGAAAAAGTTAAATCGCAAAATAATATAGTAACAAAAACATCAGTAGCTGTGAAAGAAAAACAAAAACCTAATAGAAATTCATATAAGAAAAATAAGGTAGAATATCCTGTTGCAATGATAGCATTTGTGCTTTATTCTTTAAATAGTGGAAAAATAAATTTTGAAGAAAAGCTTGAAAAGACTGATAGTGTTTGGAATTCAATCGGTTATTGGAGAAATCGAATGAGCATTGAAGTTTTTTATAAGGATGAAAATTATCAGGTGAACATCAATAAAATTAATGATAATAATTACGAATTTGAACTGCTTGACAAATCTTATTCAACTGAAATTATATTGATTGACAAAGGTGAAATAGATTTCAAACTCAATAAAGAAAATTATTTTGCTTCATTTTCAGGTTCAAAAGACTCAATGACAAAAGTTAATATTAACGGTGATGATTTCTTGCTAAAACGAAATGATTTGCTGGAAGGCGAAATAGCAATAAACGAAGATGATAACGTTTTAACAGATGAAGAAATCAGCATCGTCTCACCAATTCCGGGAAGGATTTTTAAAATTAATGTCAAAGAAGGAGAAAAAATTAGTAAGGGCGATGTTGTTCTGGTTATTGATGCGATGAAAATGGAAAACAATATAGTTTCTAAGAAAGATACTGTTGTAAATAAAATTCTTGTGGAATTAGATCAAATGGTTGACGCAGGTGCACCTTTAATTGAAATAGAATAAATTTACATATATTTAGTGTTAAACAAATTATAAAACAAATCAAAATATTTAATGTATGGATTTTGAATTAACCGAAGAACAACAACTTATAAGGGAAACCGTAAGAGATTTTGCTGAAAGAGAAATAAAACCGATTGCACAAGAACTTGACGAAAAAGCTGAGTTTTCTTATGAATTAACCGAAAAAATTGGCGAGCTCGGCCTTTTTGGAATGTATTTACCGGAAAAATATGGAGGACAAGGCCTTGATGTTTTATCTTACATTATTGCTGTTGAAGAAATTGCAAGAATTGACGGATCACAGGCTGCAACCCTTGCTGCACAAAATTCACTCGGAATAGGCCCGATTTATTATTATGGTACTGAAAAGCAGAAACTAAAATATCTTCCGCAACTCTGTACCGGAAAAGGTTTATGGGGTTTTGGCCTCACCGAACCCGAAGCCGGTTCCGATTCAAGAGGAACAAAAACTAAAGCAAAGCTAGTAAACGGACAATGGATAATTGACGGTTCTAAAATTTTTATAACAAATGGGGCCTCAGAAATTTCTCTTGGCTCAACAATTCAGAGCGTTACAGGCGAAAAAGATGGCAAAAAGGAATTTACAACAATTATTGTAGAGAAAGGAACTCCCGGTTTTAAAACCGTTTCTATGCACAACAAAATGATGTGGCGTGCTTCCGATACTGCCGAATTATATTTAGATGAATGCAAAGTTCCCGAAGAAAACTTACTTGGAAAAATTGGGCAGGGATCAAAAATTATGTTGAGTACTCTCGACAACGGAAGGCTTTCTATTGCTGCAATGGGGCTTGGATGTGCACAAGGTGCTTTTGAACTTGCACTTAAATATTCGCAAGAACGAAAGCAATTTGGGAAACCAATTTGTAAATTTCAAATCAATGCTTTCAAACTTGCCGACATGGCAACGAAAATTGAACTTGCGAGAAATTTATTATATAAAGCTTGCTGGCTAAAAGATAATAATAAAGTATTTGCAAAAGAAGCGGCAATGTCGAAGTTGTATTGCTCAGAAATAGCAAAACAGGTTGCTGATGAAGCAGTTCAGCTTCATGGTGGTTATGGATTAATGAAAGATTACGATGTCGAACGTTTCTATCGTGATCAAAGATTATTGCAAATTGGCGAAGGAACTTCAGAAATTCAAAGATTAGTTATCTCAAGATATATAGGTTGTTAGATCATTAAAATAAAAAAATATGAGTAAAGTTGTAAAAAATGCGCAAGAAGCTGTTAAAGAAATAAAAAATGGCTCAACTGTAATGTTTGGTGGTTTTGGGCTATGCGGAATACCCGAAAATTGCATTAATGCTTTGGTTGCTAATAATGCGCAAGATCTATTTTGCATTTCAAATAATGCAGGCGTTGATGAATTCGGATTAGGTTTGTTGCTACGAAAGCATCAAATGAAAAAAATGACCGCCTCCTATGTTGGCGAGAATAAAGAATTTGAACGCCAATTGTTAAGCGGTGAATTGGAAGTTGAGTTAATTCCTCAGGGAACATTGGCTGAAAGAATTCGTGCCGGTGGTTTTGGAATTCCGGCTTTCTTTGTTCCTGCCGGATTTGGAACCGAAATTCAGGGCAATAAAGAAATCAGAGATTTCAATGGAAAACCACACGTTTTGGAATTAGGTATGACAGCCGATTTCGCCATAGTAAAAGCATGGAAAGGCGATACAAACGGGAATCTTATTTATCGTCATACGGCAAATAATTTTAATAATATGATGGCATCTGCCGGAAAAATTACAATTGCCGAAGTTGAGGAATTAGTTCCGGCCGGTGAACTTGAACCGAATCAAATTCATACCCCCGGCATTTTTGTACAAAAAATATTCCAGGGAACCGATTACGAAAAAAGGATTGAATTTATTACAGAACAGTAACATTAAAAAACGAAAATCATGGCTTTAGATAAAAACGGAATTGCGAAAAGAATAGCACAAGAGTTAAAAGACGGTTATTATGTAAATCTTGGAATTGGAATTCCTACTCTTGTTGCAAATTACATACCGGAGGGTATGAATGTTACACTTCAATCTGAAAACGGATTACTCGGAATTGGCCCGTTTCCGGAAAAAGGAAAAGCCGATGCCGATTTGATTAACGCCGGAAAACAAACTGTAACCGTTTTAGAAGGAGGAGCTTTCTTCGATTCGGCTACAAGTTTTGGAATGATACGCGGAGGTCATGTTGATTTGACCGTACTCGGTGCTTTTGAAGTTTCCGAAAACGGAGATATTTCAAGTTGGAAAATTCCCGGGAAATTGGTAAAAGGAATGGGCGGTGCGATGGATTTGGTTGCGGCAGCAAAAAATATTATAGTTGCAACAACCCATACCGACCGTAAAGGTAATTCAAAACTTATTCCCAAATGCACATTACCTCTGACAGGGGTTAGCTGTGTTAAGAAAATTGTTACTGACCTTGCTGTAATTGAAGTTACTGACGATGGTTTCAAGCTTCTCGAAAGAGCACCGGGAGTTTCAGTTGATGAAATAAAAGCTGCAACCACAGGGAAGTTAATTGTCGAGGGCGATATTCCTGAAATGAATGTTTAAATAATTGTGTCTCTAAAAATAATTGAATCACCACGAGATGGAATTCAGGGATTAAAAAAATTTATCCCAACAAAAATCAAAGCTGATTATATAAATTCAATTTTAAAAATTGGCTTTGATGAAATTGATATTGGAAGTTTCGTTTCTCAAAAAGCAATTCCACAGCTAAGCGATACTACCGAAGTGATAAAATTACTTGATTTTGTTAATTCAATTTCAAAGCTTTTGGTTTTGGTTGCTAATAAAAAAGGCGGGGAAGAAGCCTCCGAATTTGATGAAATTAACTCCCTGATATTTCCGTTCTCTATTTCTCCTACCTTTTTAAAATATAATATTAATTCCAATTTTTCTAATTCTTTTAAAACAATTTATGAATTAAAAAATATTTGCGAAAAACGAAAAAAGAGCTTAATCGTTTATATTGCAATGGCTTTTGGAAATCCTTATGGTGATCCATGGAACATTGATATTATTTTTGAATGGGTCGAAAAATTAAATAATATTGGAATAAAAATAATTCCTTTTTCCGATATTCTCGGCAATTCAACTCCCTCAAGAATTCATGAAGTCTTTTCGTCTGTTATAAAAGAGTTTCCGGAAATTGAATTTGGATTTCATTTGCATTCTAAGCCCGATGATTGGATTGAAAAAATAGAATCGGCTTACGAGTCAGGTTGTAGGCGTTTTGATACGGTAATTGGTGGCTTGGGAGGTTGTCCTATGACCGGAAAAGAACTTCTTGGAAATCTTAACACTTTGAATTTTATTAATTTTCTGAATAAAAAAAACATCCCACATAATATTAATTTGGCAATTTTACAAGATGCCGTTGAAAAATCAAAAACAATTATAAATTATGAATGATAAAATAAATTCACAAAAAGACTTGTCTAAAAAAGAAACAGTTCAGCTTATTATGGATTTTTTTCACCGCACAATGATGCATCATGCAATTTGGTTTGCCGAAGTTCAGCATCAATTTGGCCGCGAAAAAGCTTTTGAGGTTCTGGGCGAGGCATATTCAAGAAGCATGGCAATTCAAATGAAGCGCCTTTCAAAAACCCTTGGCTTTGAAATGGATGAAGATGTTCCAAAACCTTTACTCGATTTACCTAAAGAAAATCTTGAAAAACTAAAAGAAGCATCGGCTGTTAATTGGCTTGCTAATGATGGAGTTTGGTTTCAGGCTGTTGAATTTACAAAAGGAATGCTCGACGCAAAACGTTGCAACGATACAAGTTGGGGATATTTTTCACCTTTTGAGGCCTGGTCGATAAAACGATTTTTGAATCTTCCTGAAAATTCAGGCCTCGAAGGATTAAAAAAAGCTTTGAATTTTCGACTCTACGCAACTATTAACAAACAATCGTTTAGCGAAGAAACTCCAAATAGTTTTATTTTTTATATGAACGATTGCCGTGTTCAAAGCTCACGAAAACGAAAAGGCCTTGATGATTATCCATGCAAATCAGGTGGTTTGGTTGAATATTCAAGTTTTGCGGAAGCAATCGACAAACGAATAAAAACCGAATGCATAGCTTGCCCTCCCGACGCACATCCCGAAGAATATTATTGTGCATGGAGATTTTATATTGAAGAATAGAATTAAAGAGTTAATCCTTTTTACTTAATAACTCAAAAAGAACCTAAAACAGAGTATGATAAATGCTCTATTTTTCAATTATAAACACAAATTCATTTGAATCATATTCAATAGTTTTTCCGTTTATTTTGAAATCTTTCAATTCGTGCCACGTACAACAATTTTCTGTAATTATTTCAGTGTTTACAAATAAAGTATTAACATCTTTATAAGATAAATAGAGATAATAATAATTATTTTCAGAAATACTATTCCATGATAATTCGTTTGAAACAATTCTCCTGTTTACTTCATTACCATAAATTTCAAATTTTACATTTTTTTTGAGAGAATCCGAAAAATAATATAATTGAAGAGAATCCGAAGAGAATCCATTGGGTGAAATTAAATTATTTCCGCTTATTGAATCAATAATTTTAAAACTAATCGGATCGGGAGGTGTAAAACATTCGCCACAATTTCTCATTTTTTCGCAGCCTATGCAGACAAATAATATTACAATAAATAAAAATGATAAACTTCTCATTTTTCATATAAATGGATTAAAAAATCCAATCTTTTAATCCAATGAAATACAAAGAAAGCATTAAGGTAGAAGTGTTAATTTCATTAAGTTCTCGACAGCGAACAATAAAATGAAAAACAATAATAAAAGTATTATATAAAGAATTTTCGAGTATTTTCTTAAAAAAATAATATTCTTAAATTTATATATTAATCCTAACATCTGTTTCATTTTGAATTATCAATTACCTGATTTATCTACTTAGATGATTCGAATTGAAAAAAGGTTGCGTTTTGTAAAAATTTAAAAAAATCAAACAAATTTCAAAAACGCAACCTATTTGATACTTTCTTCATCTACTTAATAAGTATTGAAAAGAAAATAAAAATATTAATTAGTAGTTTTGTTATGTAGAAGTTAGAGAAAAAGTGAATAATATTCAAATCGAAGAAATCATAATAGGGTGCATTTCCGGTAAACGAAAGGCGCAAAAAAAATTATATGATTTATACGCTGATGATTTGTTTGGAATTAGTTTATATTATTCAAAAAATCATGATGAAGCTGAAGATGTTTTACATGAGGGTTTTATGAAGGTTTTTAAAAATATTTCAACTTTTAAACATAAAAGTTCTTTGTTTTCCTGGATGAAAAAGATAATTATAAATACTGCTCTCGAGCGATATCGAAAACAATATTATTTAACACCTATAACAGATTTATCTGAAAACATTGAAGATATTGATAGAGAAAACGTAATTAATCATCTTTCATCGAAAGATTTGATAAAATTTATACAAGATTTGTCTCCAAAATATCGTATGGTGTTTAATATGTATGCTATTGAGGGATATTCACATAAAGAGATTAGCAAGAAATTGAATATTTCAGAAGGCACTTCAAAATCAAACCTTTCCAGGGCAAGGGCAATTTTGCAACAAAAAGTAAGAAAATATTTTTATACGGAGATTAAAAAAGCATAATGCTGAAAGACAAAAAAAATATCGACAAATTGTTTTCCGACTATCTTTCGGGATATAAGGAGAAAGCTCCACCAAATTCATGGTCAAAATTGGAAAATGAGCTTTCAGGAAAACCATTTTCTCGAAAGAAATATATGTTTTGGGCAGCAGCCTCAGCTGCAATCATTTTAATTGCTTTTTTCTCAGGCTATTATTTTGCTTCAATGGATTCAAAGAATTCTGAATTCATAGCTCAAGATGAAACAAAAGAAATCAGCAAACCATTATTAGAAAAAAATAATGCTCAAACTGAAATCACGAAAATTGAAGAACATGATATTTCGAAGGGAATAATTGAAAATGCAGAAAAAGAAATAAGCTCAGGGATTTATTCAAAAAAAACTCCATTGATTGTTGAAAACAAATCACAATCGATTGAAAGAAAAATAATTGAACCGAATATTTTATCCACTAAAAAGGCAAAGCCTATTATTAATTATTTATTTTATTCGACAAACAGGATTGCTTTTATCGAAAACAAACAAGCGGTATTTTTCCCTTTTGATGATGTAAATATTGATCTGTCTTTAAATTCGGATGAAGAAATTAATATATTTGATAAGATCAAAAAACAAAAGACAAAAATTAAAGTCTGGGATGATGATGTCTTGGAAAAATCAAAATCAAATAAATGGTCAATTAGAGGACAATTTTCACCATTATTAGCATATCGTGAACTAAAGAAAAACATCTCCGGTGATGATTATTCGACAGGGACAAATATGAGTTCAAAACACTATGAAAACGTTGAATCTCAAATAGCTTCGTTTTCTGGAGGATTGGATGTGAATTATAAACTGAATAAAAAATGGGAAGTGCAATCGGGCATTTATTATTCACAGTATGGGCAAGTAAATAATGATGTTTACGCTTTTAGTAACAATAATGAGCCATGGGTATTTCGCACCTCAAATGGGAGTATTCAAATTAACTCTGAAACAATATGCAAGGAATTATCATATAAGCCTACAATAAAAGACAGTACAACAGTTTTCGATGTCAGTATTGCAAATTTTTCAAACTCAGAAATAAAGCAAAAATTTGAATATATCGAATTACCTCTAATTTTTAAATATGTTGTTTTTGATAAAAAATTCGGGTTTCAAATTTTTGGAGGAATTAGCCCCGGATTTTTAGTTGGAAACAATGCTTATTTTAAAAGTGATAATAATAATATCGACCTTGGAAAAACCAATAATATTAATTCTATTATTTATAATAGTATAATCGGTTTAGGTTTGAATTATTCTATATCGAAAAAAATAAGCTTTAATTTTGACCCTACTTTTAAATATTCGCTTAGTCCTATTAATTCCGGGGGTGATTTTAAAACATATCCATATTATTTAGGCTTTTTTACTGGCTTTACTTATAAATTCTGATACCTTCATTGCTTCCCTAATCGAATAGAAATCAATACAAACCCTTCACTTTCGGTTTTCCGGCAATAAAATCTTTTAAATAGAATGGCTCAAAATAAGCAAGGTCCTCAAATTTATTGCTTTTGAATTTTTCCGCAGAAATCTCAGCCATAAACTCCGCTGAAGGATAAAAGTTATCAATAAATATAACATTGTCATTGTTTGATAAAACTTTTTTACATTTTGCAGCTCCATCTCCGAAGAAAATTATTTGTTTATCAATCGAGAAGTCGTGATAAGAATTTTCATCAATAATATCAGCACTAACTTTTTTTATTTCACTAATTTTTATATCGAAAATTGCAGAATAAACTTCCATTCGTCTTGCATCAATCATTGGGCATAATAATGGGTTTTTCTGAAATAATGAGGGCATAGAAAACTTCAAAAATCTTGCCATTCCATTTGCCATTGCTTTGAGAGTACTAATTGAAATCAGAGGCTTATCAAGAGCGTAACACAAGCCTTTTGATGCAGAGACTCCAATTCTTAATCCGGTATAAGACCCCGGCCCTTTGCTTACAGCAATTGCATCCA
>CAZBSL010000018.1:21550-25358 GCA_964494265.1 uncultured Bacteroidales bacterium | reverse complement strand
ATCAGCGAAGGAGATGCATCGGAACTTTCAAAATTATTTAATTCCACAATTGACATAAATATTCCGGAAAATGATGGTACTTATAGTAAGAATCAGGCAGAAATTATTGTCAAAAAATTTTTTAAAAAAAATCCTGTAACAAAATTTTCCATAAATCATTCAGGTTCATCAAATGACGGCTCAAAATATTCAATTGGAACCTACCTAAGCAATGATAAAACTTATAGAGTATATTTTTTATTAAAAAAAACACTTGAAAAATATTTTATTCAACAACTACAATTTGAATTAGAGTAATTCTTATTTAAAGCTAAGCAATTATAAATAAATAAAAATAAATTCTAAGCCTACTAAAATAAAAATACTACCATGAAAATCGATGAAATCATAACAAAAGCAATTGAAGAAGATATAAAGGAAGGCGATCATACTTCTCTCGCAATAATTAGTCCTGATGCAAGTGGAAAAGCAAAGCTTGTAATTAAAGAAACTGGTATTCTTGCCGGCGTTGAAATAGCAAAAAAGACCTTTAAAAAGATTGATAAAAACACAAAAGTCGATGTCTTGATTAATGATGGAACCGAAGTTAAAGAAGGCGATATTGCTTTTTATGTTGAGGGAAAAATTATTTCGATTCTTACTGCTGAAAGACTTGCATTAAATTTTATGCAAAGAATGAGTGGCATTGCAACTCAAACAAATAAAGTTGCTCATAAACTCGATGGCCTGGATACTAAGTTACTCGACACCAGAAAAACAGCACCAAATCTCAGAATCCTCGACAAAATGGCTGTAAAAATAGGAGGTGGCGAAAATCATAGATTTGGTTTATTCGATATGATTATGATAAAAGATAATCATATTGATTTTGCCGGAGGAGTCGAGCAGGCAATCCAAAGTGCCAATGAATACATAAAGAAAAACAAGAAAAAACTTAAAATAGAGATTGAAGTAAGAAATGTTTTTGAACTGATAAAAGTAATGGAGTTTGGAGGTGTTGATCGCATCATGTTTGATAATTTTCGTTTTTCGGATATTAAATCAGCCATGAAAATTGTCAATAAAAAATTTGAAACTGAAGCAAGCGGAAATATAACAATTAAAAACATAAGAAAATACGCTCAAACCGGCGTTAATTATATTTCCGTCGGATCATTGACAAACAATGTAAAAGGATTGGATATGAGTTTAATTGCAATCTAATATTTTATATGCCGTTAAAATTTCAGTATCCAAAAATAATTGAGAAAATAATTCTCAAATTAAAAATAATCTGGGGAAAAATAACTTCAATTTCAAGCCGTCTGATTTTACCGGGTTTTGAAGGGATGTCCCTTTACGATGTATCATCCTTTTTTTTTAAAGGCATTCAGAAAAGTTCAATTATTATCAGGGCAAATTCGTTGTCCTATATATTTCTAATGTCAATTTTCCCGGCTATATTATTTTTTTTCACTCTTATAGCTTATATTCCTATCGACAATCTTCATACAACAATAATGGAAACACTTAAGCAAGCTTTTCCTGAAAATGCCTATTTAACAGTAAAAAATACTATTGAGGATATTCTTAAACATCAAAATTCCGGATTATTATCAATCGGATTTTTATTAACAATGTATTTTGCTAACAATGGAATGATAGGATTGATAAAAGCTTTTAATCAGACATCGCATACAATTGAATCCCGATCGTCTTTTAAGCTTCATTTAACATCTATTTCGTTGATTTTCATAGTAACTACAATAATTATTTTATCTATCAGTTTATTGATTTTTACTTCTTTCGCAATTAAATATTTTGTATCTGAAGGAATCCTAACAAATGACTTAACCATCTATTTGTACTCAGCCGGAAAATGGATAATTATTTTTGTCATGGTACTTTCGATGATCTCATTTATATATTATCTGGCTCCCGCCAAAGAAAGATATTTCAAATTTATTTCAGCAGGTTCAACATTAGCAACAATATTATCATTATTATTTATATTTGGATTCAAATACTATATCGATCATTTTTCACGCTATAATAAATTATATGGTTCGATAGGAACATTAATTGTATTGATGCTTTGGATAAATCTTAATGCATTGGTTCTGTTAATTGGTTATGAGTTGAATGCAAGTATTCATGATGCAAAAATCCAAAAAAAAACAGGTAAAGAATAATGATTAATTTCTTTACCTGTGCTTGGGTGCTAAATGGGACTTGAACCCACGGCCCTCGGAACCACAATCCGATGCTCTAACCAACTGAGCTACTAGCACCATAAAATTGGGCTGCAAAATTACAAAATAATTAATTTAAAAAAACAAACTTTTATAAATAATATTGGTGTGCGATCAAAGTTTAAAATAAGCTGTATTACTAGCAAAATGGTTATATGGATTAGTTGGAAAATGAGTGTTTATAATTTCCTGATTTATTGCTGCTTGTTTTATTCTTCTATTTTTGAAAATAAAGAATACTTTGAAACAATTTAGTCAAATAACAATTTAGCCATTGACACTCACTTATTAACATACGGTTACGATTTGATTTTACAATTAATATTGAAAAAAATAAAACTATAAAAATCTTCTTGTTTCGTACATTTGCAAAACATGTTTTTTAAAAAGAACAAATACTATAGCTCCGAATCGCTATCAAAACTTGCAGTTTTTCGTTTTAAAAGGAATAAGATTGCAGTTTCTTCAATAATATTTATTATGCTAACAGTTTTAATCGCTGTACTCGGATACCTGATAACACCTGATTCCACACCTTTTGCAAATAATCAAATTCTTGAGTTTTCTACTAAAAAACCCGGTTTTTCATCAAAAGTTTTATTGGTAAGAAAAAACTCAAAACAAGATAAATCAAATATTTTTCGACAAATGTTATTTGGTAAAAAAAGTTCTTATTTACTAATTCCTTTCAGTGAATATTATTTTAATAATGATAAGATTATACTTGAAGAGTTTATTGATTCAACAATCACAGATAAGCAAATTTTCTCTTATGATCTTGTCGATGTTGTTTATCCCTTAGCTTTTGAGCCGAAAATTACTTTAAATGATAGCTTGTTAACTTTTATTGATATAAATGGCGAAACAATTTCAACGACAATTGCCGACCTTCAAAATATTATCATCGAAAAAAATATTGAAAAAAAATATTACTTATTAGGAACAGATCGCTTCGGAAGAGATTATTTAAGCCGCTTAATGATTGGAATTAGAGTAAGCCTATCAGTAGGGTTCATTAGCGTATTTATTTCTCTTGTTATCGGTATTTTTCTTGGTTCTATAGCCGGTTTTTTTCGTGGTTGGCTTGATAATATAATTGTATGGTTAATAAACGTTGTTTGGTCGATTCCAACTTTGTTGCTTGTGATTGCAATTACGTTTGCTCTCGGAAAAGGTTTTTGGCAAGTCTTTATAGCTGTTGGTTTAACGATGTGGGTTGAGGTTGCACGAGTTGTTCGTGGGCAAATTCTCAGTATAAGAGAAAAAGAATTTGTTGAAGCCGGAAAAGCTTTAGGATTAAAAAATTCAAGGATAATTTTTCGACATATATTACCAAATATAATGGGAGTAATAATTGTTATTTCTGCAGCAAATTTCGCTGCTGCAATTCTAATTGAGGCCGGATTAAGTTTTCTCGGAATCGGAGTTCAACCTCCAATGCCTTCGTGGGGAACTATGATAAAAGAAAACTACTCATACATAATTCTTGATTCGGCTTACCTTGCAATCTTGCCCGGTATGGCAATAATGTTTATGGTTCTTGCTTTTATGCTTATCGGCAATGGTTTACGTGATGC